>JAITAE010000097.1 GCA_031284295.1 Spirochaetaceae bacterium | reverse complement strand
TAGGGCGAGAGAGAATTGGTAACGTCAACAAAAAATGGTAGTAGACCCCACAGTTAAATAATTTCCTTACAGAACGAACCTCGTAAACAATGCAACGCTTACATGATACCCCGCCCTTCAGGGCGTGGAGGTTCATTATACAGCAACGATTTAGTCAAGTAAATAATTATCATTTTCTGTTATGGCGTAGTATCATTTAATACCAATTTATAAATTATATTGCTATCAGGTTTTACGAGAGTGTAATTTATAACGTCAACAACGCTATATCACTCTCAAAAATAAAAGCACACCAAACACGCGAGAACACCCACACAATCACAGCCAGGTTCTATCTGCGGTCAAGCAGAGCGGACGCCGCCGCAGGCCGAGAAAAGAAATATCACCAAACCAAACCCTAAAAGGAGAAATGTAAGGCAAATCCACAAAACACCCACGAAAGCGGACGGGGAAAGTGTTAAAGGCTTGAGCCGTAATCGCTGGCAGGAGCAGTCGCATATCGTTTTCCGCCATGCCCCCACCCATTATTTAATGCGGATAAAAACCGCCTCGCTCAGTTACGCCTAGCAGCCTGTTGCACTTGTGGATTTTTACGCTTGATGCTGCAAAAAATTCCGATTTATGGGCATAATTTCGGAGTTTGCAGGATAAAAAATCGCCTGCAAGGCGATTTTTTCGGGTTTTATGCACGAAGCACAACAAACTCTTAGAACGTATATCCAGCTCTGCGGTTTTTTCCGCCGTGCGTGTTACAAGTAACACGCACGGCGGGGGCTAAGGGGGAGCGGTAAAAAAAATTGCATCCATGCCGCGATTTTTTTGCTACAGCCGACGCCCATGCCGGCCTGCTCCTGCCGGCGGAAACCCGCCTAAAACAAAAAACGAAGTCCCCGATGACACCCAAGGATCACATCGCGTTTCTACCCGCGTCCTTATGTCGCATTACAACCTGTCACCTTTCTGATTAGTCCCGAAAGGGACTTGCCTCCCTGATCCCGTCAGGCCGGAGTGCCAACCTTTCCTGATAATTTAAATCATAGCAATCTGACACTAGAATTACCCTGTTCCGTTCTTTTAGGGGAAGACGAGTGGATATTATTATACCGCATAGCGAACAAGATGAAGAAATAACCAAAAGAGTCGTATACGATAAAGTAAGCTGTAGATTACCTGGGATGGCTTGGATGGCCAACACGCGCATCCCTTCCGGAGTAAAGACTATATGGATAGGATTTATGAAGCTGTATATTTTGTTGGCGTATTGTGAGTACCTCTCTTGATTCTGCGGGGCAAAAATTCATTATAAGGAATGATGCCCCCCCCCCCCCCATATCTAAGAATCATTGAAGACCTGGAAAAACTCAAGGACAACCGCCCTGCCAACCAGCGTATTTAAAAGCGGTCTGGGCCGTCCTGCTCCAGCACGATACGGCAAAAATGCTTTTTTCCGGCGCGCAAGATAAGTTCACCACCGGTAAAATCGCCGGTGTAAAACAGCGTTTTGATATCGTCCACGGCGCGAAGCTCGCCGCCTGGGCGGGAAACGAACGCGCCGCCTTGCTGAACAAGGCGGCGCGCTTCACTCTTTGTCGCGCAAAGCCCCGCCACGGTAAACAGATCGATGATGCCCACACCCGCCTCGAAACGCGAGGCGGGGAATGTCTTGGACGGCATCGTCGAACGGTCGCCCGCCCCACCGAATGCCGCCTTAGCGCCGGCAAGCGCCTTGTCCGCTTCGTCCCTGCCGTGTATCAGCGCGGTAACTTCCCAGGCAAGACGTTCCTTGGCGGCGTTTGGGTTTTTCCCCGGCGCGCATAAGGCCTCGCACTCGGCGGCAGGTAGAAACGTAAACATCAGCAAAAACCGCTTTACATCCGCGTCCTGCGCGTTACGCCAATATTGGAAAAAATCGTACGGACTCGTTACAGACGGGTCCAGAAAGATCGCGCCCTTTTCCGTCTTGCCCATTTTTTTGCCGTCGCTTGTAGTCACGAGCGGGAAGGTCAGCCCAAAGGCCGCCTCTCCTGAGTCCTCAGCCTTGCCTTCCACGCGCCGTATCAATTCGAGGCCCGCCACGATGTTGCCCCATTGGTCGTCACCGCCTATCTGCAAACGGCAGCCGTAACGCCTGTACAGTTCCAGAAAATCGTAACTCTGCAAAAGCTGGTAGTTGAATTCTATGAACGACAGGCCCGTCTCCATGCGCAGCCTGTAAGCCTCAAAACTGAGCATACGGTTTACCGAAAAGTACCGCCCTATCTCGCGCAAAAAGTCTATGTAGTTAAGGCCGGCAAGCCAGTCCTTGTTGTTGGCGCATACGGCCGTTTCCCCGTCAAAACCGCCCAAAAAACGGTCAAGCTGGGCGCGGATCGCCGCCGCGTTGCCGTCAAGCTGTTCGTAGCTCAGCATCCTACGCAGTTCCGTCTTGCCGGACGGATCGCCGATACGCGCCGTGCCGCCCCCTATAAGGGCTATGCCGCGATGCCCCGCCTCGCGCAGATGCCTGAACGCAAAAAATGGAACCATGTGCCCGATGTGAAGGCTCGCGCCAGTAGGATCGCAGCCCACATAGAAAGTTAATCCGCCTGAGTCCATCAATGAGGAAAGAGCTTCAATATTGCTGCATTGGGCTATAAAGCCCCGTTCCCTGAGTGCTAAAAGCGCGCTGTTCATAATTGCCCTGTAGTATTAGAGTTTATCTATCAACATCGAACACTTGCCGGATGGTATAGGCAGCGTCTTTTTCTTCTTGCCAAGTATGTTGATGGTGAAATAGTACAGCTTTTCACTCTCCATGTGAATCTCCCAGCCACGCCCCGATTTGTTTGAAAGTATCTTTATCATGTTCTTTTTGAGCGACAGGTTTTCGATCCCCATGATCTCAAGGTTCGGAATTATCCAGTCTACCGTCTTGCGCGGCAGCGATATCAAAAGGCCCACCGTGTTTTCTACCATCAGGCAGATGGTAGAAAGCGCGTCATAGCTCAGGAATTGAGGACGAGGAAAAGGCGACGGCTGTTCGGGCGAGTCTTCCGGCGGAAGCGCGGGCCCCTCCTTATACGGAAGATAGGCTTCCCACAGGTTGCCTTTTTGATGGTTACCGTCCGGGCTCATCGAGTCGAGTATAAAGTACAGGTGCCGGATCGCGCACTCCCGCGCCAATTCCCAGCGCTGGTACCGCTCCAGACCCTTGATCACCATAAAGGTAAGATGCGGAAACACCGAGCCGCGGTAACCCGCCCCCGATTCGGAAAAGGCTTTCTCGCTCACGGCAAGGGACGGAAACGGATGCGCTGAGCCAAAATACGCCGGATCCTGTAATTTGCCGATGAGGCGCTCCGCCTTGTCATCATTGGGAATTTCGGCTAGCAGCGTCCAGTAGGCGGCTATAGTTTTTACCCGAATTTTATTCTCGTCTTTGTCAATATCGTAGTAAAAGCCGTCCTCACTGTCCCACATAAGGCCGTTAATCCGCGTCTTCAGCGAAAAATACTGCTTCTTGTACTTAAAACTGGATTCTTTATCGTTCAAAATGTCGGACAGCGCCGAAAGGTACAGCACGTTTATAGCCATCATCGCGTTAAAATCTACGGGATAAACGCATCCGTCTCTGGGGGAATTGAACATCCCGCTGACCGTTAACGGCACCCGGTACAATCCGTTAGGCTGCTTGAACATCGCATCTATCCATGCCGTGTACCGGTCAAGGATTGGCAGTACCTCTTTTATCCGCTTTTTGTTTGCGGCCTTGTGATACAGGTTGAATTCCGCCCATGAAAATATAGGTATACCGAGGCATTCAGGGTTACCATCCAGTATCGCCGGCAGTCCTGTCGCTATGTCGTATGCCGCGCGTATAGCGCCTCCTGGTTCCTGGCGTTCGTAAAATATATCCAGTGTCGGATTCGCCTGGTAAATTCTATTTGAGTACACCAAAAAGAAGGATGAATATATAGCATCCGCCTGCGTTACAACCGGACTACCCTGGTATGAAAAAAACTTTGTTTTTATTGCGGAATCATCGTAGTCTCTGTCCCAACAGTCCTGAATCCATGCCCACGTTTTATCGTATATGTCCACAAAATCCTGGTCATAAAAATGTATCTTTGGAAAATCACGCTTTGTCACTTACACTCCTATTACAATAACAATTAAACATAAAGAAGGTTATACCATTTCCGGTCAAAAGTCACCCCCATGGGGCGCAATTTCTTTTCCGGTACAAATTTTGGTAAACGGCAGCGCAATTCGACTAGGAGTTTGTTGCGTTTTGCGCTTAAATCCTGAAAATTCTTCATTTCATTATGAAGGGGGGCGCTATTTCCATACCGCCTTCGGCACATAGCCGCATCATCGACGCGCCCCCCTACGGTCGCACTTCGTTGCGCCCTACCCCCCAATCCGCCGCCAACACCCGGCCCCCGAAGAAGCCCACAGACTGCTCAGGCAGGATATTGTAAACGAAATAGAACAGCTTGTAGTAAAGGCAATAAAAGAAACCCTCTCCGGTAACAGCAAAGATTAGCCCGGCGTATAGTAAAAAAAAGCGGAACAGGCGGCTTTGGAAGACACTGCGGCCTAAAGAAAAAAGGCC
>JAITAE010000076.1 GCA_031284295.1 Spirochaetaceae bacterium | reverse complement strand
CTCGCTGAAATCCAGTCCCATGAACTTCCTCATCGCGTAACTATCGTATATGTGTTCTTCTAACGCCTCGTCCGCAAGGTTGAACCATATCCGCAACAGGTACATCCTCAGCATGGTTTGTATTCCTTTGGGCGGCCGTCCGCGCTTCCCTTGGAAATAATGGGGGCGTATTTGTCCCTTCAGTTTTTCCCACGGTACGAGGCTCTCCATTGTATCCAAAAATACTTCCCGCCGGCTTATCCGTTTCCGTTTTCCGTATTCCACGTCCGTAAATGTTTGTTGTGTTTTCATACTTCCTATCCTACTACTTCTTTCCGATTTAATCAGTGCTTCCTTAGGTATCGTTAAGTCCTCATCCAGTGGACGGCTGTCCGCCTCCTCTGTTTTCCCTATCAGTTCTTTTACTTCCTGCTTAGCTTCCTCTATCATTTGTACCGCCCGCTTGTAACTTACCGCACTGTGCTTGCTCGCGTTCGTGTGTATCTTCGTCCCGTCTACGCTGATATTCCCCTCCTTCTTCAAATATCCCCTCTCCAGCGCCATCACCAGTACCTTCATAAATACTTCCTTGAACCCCTCACGGTTTTCGGTCCAAAACCGGCAGATCACGTTGTGGCCGGGATGCGCCCGGTTTCCGCATATATATCTCACCGCCATGTCCGTCCGTATACGTGACATCCTATATCACCCGGCTGGACATCCGCGCCGGCGCGTAACAATACACCGGCAGCATCACCATCATCTCAGGCGGATACTGTTCGCTCCCGCTTCCCCGTTCGTTCACTTTGAATGCTCTGACATCCGGATGCTCGATAGGCTCAACGATAAAATGAACCAGGTGGTTTTCGGCTATCCATTCCCGCAAACTCTCAGGAAATAACAGGGGGGGGGGGGGGCTGCGCCGTACCGCGTAAGGCCTTGGGGTCGCCAGTTTTGGGCGGATGCGGGCTTTTACACGTTCCGTTTGTTTTGCGCGCTGATACGTGGAGTCTCATTAACGAATCGTTGAATACCTGGAAAATAGCGAGGACAAGCATACCGCCTACCGGTGTATTTAAAACCCCACTGGCGGGGGCGGGGCTTTTAGACGGCGCAGGCAGGTTTAGTTCTCAACCTTTACAAGTTTCCAGACACCAGGCGGTTCCTGACCCAGACGCCAGAAACCTATTTTTTGAACACCCTGACCTCGGTACATACGCATACGTGTTGCAAGCGAGTATTCATCCTCGTAATACACGGTAACCTTGACCATCACATCGTAGGTAAAAGTCGGAATCCCATTCACGCGGCGGAAATTTTCCGCGCCGTACTCCTGCTTGTGTGATTCCACTGTGCTGTGGATAAGGGCGCGCGACGTGCTTTTGTCGCCCCAACTGCGCCCATAAAAAGGAATCCCCATCACCAGTTTTTCCTGACCCACCGCGTGCAGGCCGTAAGCGGCTACCGCGCCGCACCAGTTCATAGAGGCGACCGGCCCGGGCGGGCTGCCGGACCAATGCTCGTCGTAAGCCATCACAAAGACACGGTCGGCCAGGGCCGCCACAGCTGCGTAATTGTAGACGCCCCCGGCGCGGACACGTCCCGGCACACAGACGGAAAGTATTTTGTCGCCCAGACCGGCGCGTAATTCGGATAAAAATGACAAAAAATGTTCGGCGTCACGGGAAGGCACATTTTCCAAGTCAATGTTAAGGCCGTCATAGTCTTTTACCGCCGCAAGAATTTCCGAGACAAGCTGCTTCCGCGCCTCGCTACCGCCCTGAATTGCAAAATGCGTAAGACCTGAGCTGTTACAAACGACAGCCAGGTGCGCCCTGCCCCTGAACCTTGTAATTGCCTTGCGCCGTGGAATACCGGATAAATGCCCGTAACTGTCTACCTCCGCGGCAAAGTGTACCACATCGGAAACGGAATACCTCGTATTCAAATTTTTTTCGTGGCCGTCTATCAGGTACGCCCAAACCTCCTCAAAGGAACTTGACGGTAGCTTATCCGTGTCCCCAGGCAAGTCCGACGGCACATAACTCGGATCCTCGTCTTGGGAACCCTCCTCGTCCTCACCGTCTTCCGTATGTGTTTCGGCTGCCGGCATTTCCCCGGTTGGTGTTTCTCCAGCTGTTTCAACAGCAGCCGCCTGCGGCTCGCCGACAGTGGCTGGCGGCGGCGCGGCTTTGCAGGCGGAAATTTCAAACGTTGCGGCGGACAGGCAGAAAAAAACAAACAAGCGCGCGGTAAAAGCGCAAACCGGCTTGCGCACGGCGAATTCATCGCGCGGCGATGGTTTTTCCGCCGGAAAACCCATCGTCCGGGAAAAAAACACGCCGGCATTTACAGATTTTTTTGTATGGGTTCGCACGGCAGCTTCCTTATTCATGCGCCGCCTCACTATGAATTCAATTTTCATAAAATTGATGATATTGAGCGGTCGATTTTACCGCAAGACAGCCGCCGGCACAGAGTGCGTAAAATTTACGTCGTAAGAGGCCTGCTTTAAAAAAACTTGTAACCTCGTCCCAAATAACTTGTTACAGTTATAAAAGCGCCACACACCACAAAACTATAACCGTTGTCGTCTTCCTCCTTACGGCAGCGGTTTTTTTTGCCTATTGGGGTATTCGGTACTGAATAGGAGAGCTTCGCGGCTAGAGGCCGTGTTTGCGGCCTGAAAGTTTTTTTACAAGACGGGGCCGGATTAAATGTCAAGCCGCGCACCTACAACCCGGCCGCTTCGTCCACGGACAACGCGGTAATACCGGCTATCTTTTCCGCCGGCTCTCCCATGGTTTTCAAACTTTTCGCCACCTCACACCGCCCTTCTCAATGGTTAAGCAGGCGGTAAAACATTAGGCAAAACAGCTTAAACGTTGTTTTTGGCAGAAAACAGTTTTTCCAAAGCCCCGAAAGATTCAGAGGTTTCCCTTGTAAATACGGCTTTGAATACGTTGTCAAGGCGCAAGTGGAGCTCACGGAAGAAGACATAGCATGGATGACGGAATACCTCAGCGGTCTGCAAACATGGCGTATGGGAGTGAACAAAGCAAGCGGGCGGACGATAACTATCGACGGGGGAACGATTTACGGCTCAGCCTGCCAGGGCGGAATGGGGCGCATACAGTCAGTGCGCGGGTAAGCGCCCGGAATATGGCGCTTGGCCAGGTGAAGGTCGGGGGAAAAGAGCAACGAGATTACCGCCGTACCGGAACTGTTAGACAGTCTGGATGTGAAAGTGGACACGATAACGATAGACGCGGTGGGGTGTCAGACGGATAGAGCGGCGAAAATACGGGAACAAGAGGCGGACTACGTGCGCCGGTGAAAGAAAACCAGCCGGCGCTGTACCGGGAGACAAATGAGTATTTCGAGGGTGAGGAGGAGGGCTGGGGGCGGAAGCCGCCTGCGGACGTGTGGAAGAGCGGTCTTGAGGGAAATTTTCCCCCTACGGAGGGGGAAAATTCTCATGCGGAGAAGAAAAAATTCTCATGCGGAGAAGAAAAAATTCTCATGCGGAGAAGAAAAAATTCTCATGCGGAGAAGAAAAAATTCTCGTGCGCATGAAAAAAGATTCTCATGCGCATGAAAAAAAATTCTCGTGCGCATGAAAAAAAATTCTCATGCGGATGAAAAAAAATTCTCATGCGGTGGGGAACTTCCGCCTCCGCCTGGGGGAAGTTTCGCCGGGTACAGTCGTGATTTTCGGGTATAGTCCGGCATTATTCGCAATGGCTGGTTTAATACCCCGCCGCAAGTTTGTTTGCGCGCGGAGGCTCATTGAAAACTCCGTATAACCCAAGGACAACCATATTCCCGCCTGTGTACTTTGAAGTGGCCGCTTACACGGAGAGTTTTAAAGCGGCGCCAAGGGTAAGGCTGAAGGGGGGCATCGTGTAGCCCTGGTAGTATTCGTAGCGGCGGTCGAGCAGGTTGGAGGCGGCGATGAAGAGTTCGGCGTTTTCGATGCGCCAACGCTGGTAGTTGAAGGAGTAGGCGAGGCGGATGTTCACAAGGCTGATGTCGTCCAGGCGCTGGCTGCCGGAAAGCTCGAAAAAAGAGGCGCTGCTGTTTGAAAGACCGCCGCCGTACAGATCGTGCAGAAACTGCCAGTCGCCGCCAAAATGAAAGTTTTCCAGAAAAGTCCATTTGAAACCGGCTGAGGCGGTAAAGACGGGAGTGTACGGCATACGGTCAACCTCCTTCCCGTCCTCGCCCCGCCCCGGGCGAGAAGGCCCGTGATCCAGTTGAAACCGGCGAAAATCACGAGCCGCTTAAGCGCGCGCCGCCCGGCGTTCAACGAAAAACTGCCGCCGGCCTCAAGCCCCTGGACACGGAAATAAGAGGACATAGACACGTTGCCGGTATTCGTACCGATCACGTTTTTTTGCTGAACATGACGCCAGCTACGTCCTGCAACGTATCGAGCAGGTCTAGCGAGCCCTGTTCGCGTATCCTCTCCGCCGTAACGACATTCCTCCGCACCCCGAAATTATCGGTTTCAGGCAGCACGGGGGCGGGCGGCAGGCCGAAATGACAGGGGCGGCGTTATTTGGCATAGCAGTAGACGCAGCCTGTCCGGCAGCTTCTGTACGAGCCTATATCCACGCTGGCGGCACAGCCGCAGAATGCACGCTGCCGTTTGTCCTTGCCGTATTCGGACGGCCTTCCGCTTAGACGCTCCAGCAAAACGGAGTCTATGCAGCGGGCGGGCGCTATGTTATACCCGGACAGGTCTATATCTTCGGCGCAGCTTTCTATCGCGAGGCCGCGGCTTTGCGCTATGCGTGAAAAGTTTTCGGCGATAGCAATCCTTTGTTCGGTTTCCAGGGTTTTTATGCGGAGGGCTTCCAGTGTTGCTTCTGTTTTTTTGTAGTAATCAATGTAACTGAATATAACCTTGCCGGTGTAGCCACTTAACTGCCTTGCGGTTTCTCCAAAGTTGTCGATATGAAAATCCATGCCGATTGTGTTACTGAGCAGCACCGGATCGTAGCGCCATATAACGCGGTCCGCGCCTATAGCGTCGGAAAGCGTCTTGAATGTGTCTATAATTGTTTGCTTTGGCGGCAGGTTAATTTCAATGTCATTGCCGTACGGGTTAAGCGTAAACAAAAAGTAATAATGATAATCGCTTAATAGATTCAAGCGTTCCAGCATGGGAGCGGGATTCTTGCTCCAAAATACAAAACCCTGTACATCGTCCGGCGAAAGCGGAGTATATCGTATTTGCCGCCGGTTAAACGGATTGACCGTTTCGACATAACCTTCCGCTAAACAATTAAAAAACCAGTCTGAATAGTATGCCGGGATATCGGTACGCCTGCTTACGCTGATTATGTTGCCGCAATGTGTTTTTTTACCGCCAGAGCACATTTATAAACAAGCGTACAACGAAACGGCGCGCCAATCAACGCTTCCGCGGAGGCCGTGCCGGTGCCGGCGTAATTGCCGGAAAGCCGACTCTCAGGATTCTTGGCATCCCATCACTGCATAGGAATCATTGAAGACCTGGCAAATCGCAAGGACAGTTACACCGCCGCCAGCGTATTTAAGACCCCGTTGGCGGGGCCCTTGACAAAGCCTGCCGACTCCTGTAGAATATCAGAATGAATATCATTATGGCTCCTAGCTCTACCCCCCCCCCCCCCCAGAATTTGCATTGTAGTTCCGTGTTATAACGAAGAGGAGGCGTTGCCTGAAACGGCGAAGCGCCTGCGTGAAAAGCTTAAATGTCTTGCCGCCACTGAACTTGTTTCAGCCGAATCGCGGATAGTCTTTGTTGACGACGGCTCCGCGGACGGAACCTGGTC
>JAITAE010000026.1 GCA_031284295.1 Spirochaetaceae bacterium | reverse complement strand
TATATTTCCACGGGCGCCGGAACACCGGTATACAGCTCAAACTGTTTGCACGCCTGGTACATCAACATCCTGGTTCCCGACACGCAGACACAACCTGCGGCGGCGGCTTCTTCCAGCAGCGCCGTTTTAACGGGAACAAAGACCGCGTCAAATACCAGACTGCGGCGTATCAGTTTATCCCGCTTCAAAATCGTCTCACGGGACTTAAACCCCACGGAGGTGCAATTAATCAGTATGTCGTAGCCCAGGCTTTGGTCAACCTTGTCAACAGAACCGCCGAATTCAACGCCGAAACGGCGGGCCGCTTCCCTGCCCCGCTCCTGATCCCGGTTGAAAAGGATAATATCGGTGGTGTACTGCTTTAGAGCCCATACCAAAGTCTTTGCCCCGCCCCCGGCGCCGAGGATCACGATCCGTTTTCCACCGGGGTCTACAGCCTCCCGCAAAGCGGTAACAGCGCCGTAGACATCGGTATTATAGCCGGTTAATTTTCCTTCGTCGTTAATAATGGTATTAACCGCCCCGATCTCTTCCGATACCGGGTCCAGCGCGTCAAGAAAGGGAATAACCTGCTCCTTAAAAGGCATAGTAACACCCAGTCCACGGATGCCCAGCGCCCGCATGGCGGCTATCGCTTCTCCGGCCCCGGAGGGTTCAAAGGAAACATAGGTATAGGCCAGCCCCTTAACCCGGAACGCTTCGTTGTGCATCCGCACCCCCATGCCGCCTATGCTTCCGGCAATGGAGCCGCAGAGTATGGGACTGGTACGGGGTATTTTTTTCTGTTCGTTCATAATGATATTTTATATCTTTTTCCGGAAAATTCCCAACAGCGTACAGCTTAGGGCGGTTCCGGCGGCGATGGCGGCAAGATACCCGAAAATATTGCTGATAGCGCCGGGGATTGCAAGCACAAAGATGCCGCCATGGGGAGCCATGAGCCTAATTCCCAAGCCTGCGGAAATTGCGCCGGCAAGAGCGGAACCCGTAATGAACGAGGGAAGCGCCCTCAGAGGATCCTTCGCCGCAAAGGGGATAGCGCCCTCACTGATAAAAGAGAAACCGAGGATGATGTTTGCCCACGCGGACTCCCGCTCGTCATCGGTAAACCGGTTTTTGAAAATGAGGCTTGCAATTCCTGCCGCCAACGGCGGAGTCATTCCCGCAGCCATAACCGCCGCCATGGGAATATACACTCCGGAACCGAGCATACCGGTAGAGAAGGCATAAGCCGCCTTGTTTACCGGGCCGCCCATATCAACAGCCATCATCCCGCCCAAAAGCAGCCCCAGTAAAATCGAATTGACGCCGCTCATTCCGGTAAGCCATTGGGTCAGAAAAGCATTAAAAGCTCCCAGCGGTTTCCCGATGACAAAATACATGATAAGTCCGGTAATGGAAGTGCCCAGCAGGGGAAGGATGAGGACGGGTTTCAGGCCGGCAAGGTTTTTGCCGAGTTTAATGTGTTTGTTGAGAAAAAGCACTAAATAACCCGCGATGAACCCTGCCGCGATGCCGCCCAAAAAACCGGTGCTCATCTGATTGCACAGTAATCCGCCTATCATGCCCGGCGCGATACCGGGGCGGTCGGCGATGGAGAAGGCGATATAACCGGCCAGAACCGGCACCATGAGCGCAAAACCGCCTGAACCTCCAATGGTATTAAAGAACTGCGCCAACACCCCTTCAGCGTTTATACCGCCAATCGCGAACGCAAGGGCGATACAGAGCCCTCCGGCGACTACGAAAGGAAGCATGAAGGATACGCCGGTCATAAGATGTTTATACGTTCCGGTTCTCTTTTTTGTGTCCTGGGTATTTTGAACGCTTGACGAAGCGGCGGGCTGGATACTTGCCTCGGCAAAGGCTTTTTTAATAAGCTCTTTGCCGTTTGTTATGGCGGCATTGGTTCCGGATATGAACACTCTTTTGCCGGAAAACCGGTTTCTGTCGACTTCCTTGTCGGCAGCAATAATGACAATGGCCGCCCCGGCAATTTCTTCTTCGGTAAGCGGATTTCCCGCGCCGACCGACCCTTGGGTCTCTACACGGATCCGGCAGCCCAGTTCAGCGGCGGCTTTTTCCAATCCTTCCGCCGCCATAAAGGTATGGGCGATACCGGTAGGGCAGGATGTTATCCCGGCAATCAAAGCCCCGGCCTCCGGCTTTCCGGATGCCGTCTGAGTTGTGAAGTTCGGGACGTTTTTTTTCATGGCTTTCTGTAACAGCGCAGCCGGGTCTTTCAACGCTTCTTCCAAACTTGAATTAGTCCGGGGAATACCGGCAAAGGCTACGGAAGGCTCCGCGTTTCCAAGAACGATAAGCACATCGCCTGACGCCGGTGTTCCATCAAAAGCTGAACGCGCGCCGGCGGCGTTTCTGATTTCGACATGCACCACGGCGCCTGATTTTTCCGCCTCGCTTTTCAGGCTTTGCTCCACAATCTGAGCCTTAATCTCGGCATTGGTACTTTCAATAAGTACCCAAAAATTATCCGGCATAATTACCTCCATAATTTGTCAATTTGTTTGCTTTTTGTCGTTCCAACGAACAACATTAAATCCTTTCTAACGTAACTTTATGCGCCGCGCTCTCAATTCTTTTCCGAAATTCGCCCTTATCTTTGATAAACGGCTCTGTACACGCACTGTTTTCCAGCCATGTTATCGCAAAGGCTGTTGCAATTTTTGCGATATGTTCCAGTTGGACGGATTGAACGTTACAACCCGTTGGATCCACGGCCCAGGCGGAAACAATACCGGCCATCATGGCGTCTCCGGCGCCTACCGTACTCGCGATACACTCCGTTCGTCCCCATGCATGAATAGTTTGTGTCTGATTTATAAACAGAGCGCCGTCACTGCCCATGGACACTACCACAAGTTTTAATCCTCTTTCCAACAGATACCGCGCCACGGCGATAATGTCTTCATATTTCTCAAGCGGCCGTTCCGCCCATTCTGAAATTTCCTTGATGTTCGGCTTGATACAATCGGGTAAAATGCCGGCGGACAGGGCGCTTTCCAGAGCTGTTCCATCAGCGTCAAGAAAAACGGTACATCCCAGACTTTTAAGCTTTTTGACGAGGGGCCCGTAAAAGTCAGGCGGAGATCCCGAAGGAAGACTGCCGGATAAAACCGCAATGCCGTTTGCACCGGAGAAAAAAGCATCCACTTGAGAAAGCAGTTTTTCCAGATTTTGTTTGGAAACCGAAAAACCGTTAAGGTTCACATCGGTTGTCCCAGCGGTATCCACAATCTTAATATTGGTGCGGTTTGTTCCTTCGACACGGACAAAGCCATCGCTTATGTTCATGTCTAAAAAATGACGCTCAAATATTTCAGCATTGCCGGAACCAAGGAAACCGCTTGCCGCATTATCTATTCCGTACCCGGCAATATTGGTACTTACATTAATACCCTTGCCGCCGGCGCGGGTAGACGAGGTTTTGGCGCGGTGTACTTCCCCCGGCACTAATTTTTCCAGCTTTATGGTAAGATCAATCGCCGGATTTAAGGTAAAAGTAACAATTTTCATAGCGACTCCAATAACGAGTGTACTTTGGATGGTGATTCGGACGAGAGGGCGCATTTTGCCAGCTCCGTCAGCTTGCCGTATTGGTATGCCCGAATGATTTCTTTTATTTCAGGAATGTCTCTTGGGGTCATGGAAAGCTCGTCTATTCCAAGTCCGGCCAGAACTAATGCCCCTGTTTTATCCCCCGCGATACCGCCGCAGACTCCAACGGGGCGATTATACTTTTTTGCCCCTTCTACGGTTGTTTTTATCAATGTCAGCACCGCCGGGTGGAGACCATCGGTTTCCTGGGCTAATACCGGATTTTGCCGGTCCATAGCGAGAGTGTATTGGGTAAGGTCATTCGTACCGATAGAAAAGAAATCCGCTTCCCGGGCAAAAACGCCCGCGAGAATCGCCGCGGCAGGTACTTCAATCATAATACCCAAAGGAATTTTGGGAGCCGAAAGGTCTTTACGGATCTGTTCGCATACGTCCCGGAGGCGGCGTAATTCTTCCAGGCTTGTTATCATGGGGAACATTAATTTGATATTCTTATTTTCTTTGGCCGAGCGGTATATTGCCTTGAGCTGCGGAAGAAGAATATCTTGCCGCCGCAAAAGGAGCCTTGCCCCGCGTACTCCCAGGAAGGGATTGTCTTCTTTTTCAAGATTAAGGTGTACTATTTGTTTATCGCCCCCTATATCCAGCGCGCGAATGATAAGAACCCGGTTATCCATAGCTTTCGCCATAGCGGTATAAACTTCCATCTGATCGTCTTCGCTGGGACTTGTTCCCCGTTCGAGGAAAAGAAATTCAGTCCTCATCAACCCGACCCCTTCGGCCCCCATATCCAGCGCCAGGGGAGCTTGTTCCGGGTTGTTAATGTTTGCAAAAACAGCGATAGTATGCCCGTCAATGGTTTTTGCCGGTAAGGAACGTGTCTTTATCTGCTCTTTCCGGTGTTGTTCCCGTTTGGCCTGTTCTTTACCGGCGGCTTCCAAAGCTTCCGGTGAAGGATGGTAATACACAAAACCGCCGCTGCCGTCAACGATAACCGTTTCGCCCTCCGCTATAGCCAGTATTCCTGTATCACAGGCAACAACGGTGGGAATTCCCATGGTACGGGCCAGAATTGCCATGTGAGATGTTGGGCTGCCAAAAATCGTAATTATACCGGCTGTTTTATCAGGATCAATCTCCGCCATATCCGCGGGTGAAAGATCCTTTGCCAGGATCACTACCTTTTCATCAGGCAGATTGTGTATCTTTTTGACTGCGGCATCTTCCGGCAAGAGAAAACCGAGAACCCTGCGCCCCGCGTCGCGAATATCCGCCGCCCTTGCCTCCAGTACCGGATTATCCATCATTTCAAAACTTTTTGCCAATTCTTCCACCGCGTTTTTCCACGACCATGCCGGACCGTGACCGTTTACTATCTGTGCCGCGCAAGCGGCAATAAGGTCCCGGTCTTCAAGAAAGGCGCTGTGCGCCTTGAATATTTCCGCATCGGCGGCGCCCAGCCTTCTTTCGGTATCATCCATTACCGCTTTAAGCTGCTGCTTTGCCTTGGCTGCCGCTTCTTCCAGAAGCGCGGCTCCCTGATCCAGGCTCATGGGAATATCGGGAACCTCGATATCATGGGAATCAATAGAAAAAATTTTCCCGGAACAAAATCCGGGTGAAGCGCCAATCCCGGTAATACAATCCACCGTGATATTTTCAGCCCACGAGGGTGTCGCGCTGTTTTTTGTCATGGACTTTTGTATCATTTGGGCTTTTGCGGCCTGCTCTTTTTCCTGAGCGCTGAGGGAACATATCACTTTTATAAACCGTTCCAGCGCCTCTTCCGCGCCGGGTCCATCGGCGGAAATCGTGAGACGATCCCCTGATTTAAGCCCCAAATGCAGGAGCGCAACCAGTTTTCTCGGGTCGGCGCTTTTTTTGTCATGGCGCACCCGCAAAACCGCGGTCGACTCCTTAGCGGTTTCCGACCACACCAAGCCGGGCCGCGCGTGAAGTCCTGCCGGATAATCCAAAACCCACTCCCGGGAAAGCGCAAAATCCGGCAAAGCCTCATCTTCCCCCTCCGTCCTGTTAAGGAAGGCCGCTTTTAACTCCGATTCGTCCCGGGTTTTGCTGAGCCGGTTCATTTTGTTTTCATCCTGCAAAAGGCCGGTCATTTGCCGCAGGATGGAGATATGACTATCTCCCGCGGCGGCAATGGCAACAATGAGGGTAGCGGTGTTACCATTTCCCCAATCCACCCCCGCCGGCGACTGGAGAACCACCAGCCCGTCCCGTTTTACCATACCTTTGTCTTCCAAGACGCCATGGGGAATGGCCAGTCCCGCCCCCAGCCAGGTATTGGCGGCTTTTTCCCGTTTTAACATACTCTGCTCATACCCCTTCTCCACACAGCCCGCTGAAAAAAGAAGCGAGCACACCTCATGGATAACTTCCGATTTTGTGGAAAATGCCATCCCAAGCTTCATTATCAGCTCAGGTCCCCGATTTTCGTCATTCATACATCTCCTCCGGTAAATCATATTGACCTGTAGCGGCTGCTAAGGTTCATTGAATCATGGTATATCGAAATTTATAGAAAGTCAATAGTAATTTTTTGAAATTATATCGAAACATATAGAAATTTTAGCAAAAATTGAGGTTGACCTAAAACTCCCAGCCGCAGGGGCCGGCTACTACCTCTTTAACTTGTAGAAGGCGAGTTTTGGAATAGTCGCATTTCTTTCAAAAAGTTTTGATTTGGCGTATAGTTACGGTATGCTCAACATTGAACGAAAAAATATGATACTGGATCTGCTCAAAACAAAGCAGGCGGTTACGGTGGCTGAACTGTCTGCCGTTCTTGATGTTTCGATAGTTACCGTGCGTAAGATACTTACCGCTCTTGACCGGCAGGGGCTTTTGCATAGGACCCGTGGCGGAGCGGTTTCGGTCGCTATGCCCTTTCGGGAATCAACCGTTGCCGATAAACTCAATGAAGCGAAACGGGAAAAGCAAGCGATAGCGGCAAGGGCGTACAGCCTCATCGAAAATCAGGAGACCATTTACCTTGACGCGGGTACCACAACGCTGGAACTGACACGGCTCATTAAAAAAGGGCCAAAACGGGATTTGACACTGGTTACAAACGCGATTAATCTGGTGGCCGAACTCCTAGATATGCCGGACATCAGGGTCATTCTTACCGGCGGCGAATTGCGTCATAGCGTCATTTCTTGTGTTGGTCCCCTAGCGGAGATTTCCATTCGGGGACTGCATTTCGATAAAGCCTTCATCGCGGCAAATAATGTAAACCTTGATTTTGGCCCTTCAACTCCGGTCCCCGCCGAAGCCCAGGTGAAACGGACTGCCATTGAGTCCGCCTCCGCCGCCTATCTGCTGTGCGACTCACGCAAATTCGGCAGCGCGTCCTTGATCAGTATCGCGCCGCTCTCGGCATTTGCCGCGATTATTACCGACAATGGGCTGGATGAAACTTACTGTACCGAATTCACCCGCGCCGGCCTGCAATTGTTTTTAGCGGAAGTTTCTTAAAAAACACTTAGGGCAACGCTGATTTATCAAAAAAGGGGGGCGCTATTTCCATGCCGCTCGCGGCATATAGCCGCATCATCGCCGCGCCCCCAGCCCGACAACGGCGCGCGAAACGTTGAGCGCGTTTAGGCAAAAATGCCGCAGGCTGTGGCGCGGGACCAGGCCGCTGCTTAGAAAAAGTTTTTAGCGCCCTCGCTCCATAACCGCTTATCTGTCGTGTGGAGTTTGCGCTAAACGCAAACTCCGAAAATAACCGCGCAAGCGGTTATTCCGCTACCCCCCAATCCGGGGCCTGCGAATATGCCGCGACTAAAGCTCAGCCGCCTTATCCTGAATTTCAAGAATATCGCAGGCGATTTTCAATATTGATTGACGCAGGGGGGATTTGAGTTTACGGAATATGTCGAGCAATTCACGTTCCTCAGGCGCCTCTTCATTGAAAATCGGGCCGTTTCCCGTCCGCAGCCATGATTCGTTCACCTGGAAAGTAAGGCATATCAGGTTGATGTTCTGGCTGGTAAGCGTATTCTTGCCGGATTCTATTAACGATATGGCTGAGTGAGTCAGCCCTAGTTTTTCCGCGAATTTGCTTTTATTCAGCCCTAATGTTTTACGAAGCGC
>JAITAE010000313.1 GCA_031284295.1 Spirochaetaceae bacterium | reverse complement strand
AAAAATCCGCCAAGTGCAACAAACTCCTAGCAAAATTTTTTTGTGTGTGCTATTGTGAGCGAATATATTTAGGCCCGGCATGAATGAAATGCTATGCATCTTATTCTAACTGCTCTCGCGGCAAGGAAATGTTTTGCGCGGGCCCTCATATAATTTCACTAATTTTTAAGGAGAGAGAAGTGAAAAAGTCAAGTTTGATTCTTGCCGGTTTAGTAATGACAGCTTGTGTTTTCCTAATCAACTGTAAGCGGGACGAGAACACGGTCAGGATAGGCGGCATATTTCCGCTGTCAGGTAATGTGGCGGCATACGGTATTGAGGCGCGTAACGGCATCCTGCTGGCGATTGACGAGATCAACGCGGCGGACGGCATTAACGGCAGGAAGGTTGAGCTGATTTTTGAAGATGACGAAGGGAAGCCCGAAAAATCAGTTAATGCGTATAATAAACTCACTACAAAGGACAAGGTAAAAATTATTATAGGAAGCCTGACATCGAAGTGTACGATAGCGATAACTTCAAAGGCTCAGGCGCAGCAGGTGCTGCTCGTCGCGCCCGCCGCCACGGAGGAGGCGGTTACGGACGCGGGCGATTATATCTTCCGCGCCTGTTTCATCGATCAGTTTCAGGGTACGGTCGGCGGTATTTTTTCCGCGAACGAATTGGGGGGCAAACAGGCAGCCATCCTTTACAACAATGACAACGATTATTCTGTGGGGCTAAAAGATAACTTTATCACGGGTTTCCAGCAGCAGGGCGGGATGATAGTGGCAAACGAATCGTATACGACGGGCGATGTAGATTTTAACGCCCAGATAACAAAAATCAAATCCGCGAATCCCGATCTGATTTATCTGCCCGATTACTACAACACCGTTGCGGTTATCGCAAAACAATTGCGGGCGCAGGGAATAAACATCACTATCGTTGGAGCGGACGGCTGGGACGGCCTCACGAAAATCGCGGGCTACGAGGTGCTGAACGGTTTCTATTCCACCCACTATGCGGCGGACTCAACAGATACAAAGGTGCAAAATTTTGTAAAGTCGTACCAGGCTAAATTCGGCACGATTCCCATTTCGGCTGCGGCGCTTGGTTACGATTCGATGTACCTTATCAGTGACGCGATAGCGGCTGCGGGTTCTTTCGATTCGACCGATGTAAAGAACGCGCTGGCCGCACTCAAAGGCCGTTATGTAACCGGCAACCTATCGTTTGACGACAGGCACAATCCCGTTAAATCCGCCGCCATTATGGAAATCGTTAAACAGGGCAATAAGTTTACTGCGGTGTATAAAACGACTGTTGACCCGCGGTAAGTTTTATTGGAGTTGTTTGGAGACTTCAGTTTCCGCGCCAACTTCCATTAAAAAATGCGGTTTTGTTGGACCTTCGGTTCGCAGGCCTTTAGCCTTTTAAGGCAAGACTGTAATGGACCTTAGTCCACGACAAGCAACCGAGGGTCGAACAAGTCTATTATTAAAGGCGGTCAAATGAACGGTGTTTTGCGGTCAAATGAACTGGAGGCGGGAGCATCCCGCTTATTGGTATGGAGCTTGATTATGAATCATAATTTTTTGGGGAATTTCTATGGATAAAGAATATTATAAGCAGCCGGAATCGGCAGGCAGGATTTCGCCGCCTTGCGCGTCTATAACACACGGAATTACAGGCGGTACTCATATCAAAGAATTGGTCAACACGCTGATAAAAAGTTACGAGGAGAGCGAAAAAACGATAAAAGTTGATTCTGTATACCAGCTTAACCGTTCACTGCTGATAGAAATACTTGAAAAACTAAGACGTTTGATTTTTCCTGGTTACTTTGTAAAAAAATATATTACAAAAAGTTTTATTGAATATCAGACCGGAGAGCTTGTTGAAGAAATTTTTTTTGATTTAACAAAGCAGATTGCTATAGCGCTATACCATCGTAAGGACGGCCCGCCCTGTCATGGTGACGCGCCGGAAGATGCCGAAAAACTGGTTTACGTTTTTTTATCGAAACTTCCGTCAATCAGAAATTACCTTGCGATGGATGTTGACGCCGCATTTGACGGCGATCCCGCCGCATACAGCAAAGACGAAATCATATCATCGTACCCGGGCATTTACGCGATAATGACATACCGTTTGGCGCACGAATTATACCTGCTGGACATTCCGCTGATTCCGCGCATAATGACGGAATACGCGCATAACATTACCGGGATCGATATTCATCCGGGCGCAACCATAGGCAAACATTTTTTTATTGATCACGGCACCGGCATTGTAATCGGTGAAACAACGGTAATCGGCAACAATGTAAAAGTTTATCAGGGCGTCACGCTGGGAGGACTTTCAACACGCGGCGGGCAGTCGCTTCGCGGCGTGAAGCGCCACCCAACTATAGAGGACGATGTAACCATTTATTCCGGGGCGTCTATTCTTGGAGGCGCTACCGTGATAGGGCGCGGCGTAGTGATAGGCAGTAACGCCTTCGTTACAAAATCTGTCCCCGCCCAAACCCGTGTAAGCGTTAAAAACCCTGAGCTGCAGATACATGAAAATGAATCCAAAAATGTTGAGCATCAGGAATTGGACCAAAACGAATTCTGGGACTGGGTTATATAAAGCGGCCTATGAAAGGACTTGCGTTTATCGGCGGAGAGGGCCCGGACGCGGAATTATGCGTTAGGCTTGCCGCCGAGGCGGATATTATCGCCGCCGCCGATTCCGGCCTCGTATGCGCTGAAAATGCCGGCTTGCGCCCCGACTGGATAATCGGTGATATGGACTCCCTTGACGATGAAACACGGCTCGATGCTTACCCGCCGGGCCGCGTGATACGCTTTCCTCCCGATAAAGACTTCACCGATACCGAACTGGCCGTAGACCTGCTTTTTGAAAAAGGCTGCGATGAAATTACGCTCGCCGGCGGCGGCGGCGGCAGGCTCGACCATACCCTTGCCTTAGCGGCGCTGTTTGAACGGGACCGCTGTCCGCGGCGCTGGTTTACCGCCCGTGAAAAAATCTATGTCGTGTCAAAAGAATTTCACTGCAATACCCAGCAAACCGATATCATTTCAGTGTTTCCGCTCGGAAGCGGGCCGTGGACGGCGCAAAGTACCGGTCTTAAATGGCCGCTTGCTTCAGTGGTATGGAAACGCGGTTTCTTTGGTATAAGCAATGCCGCGGAAGAGAAATCCATTACGATAAAAGCCTCGTCCGGGAGATTCCTGGTGCTTATAACGAAATCCCTGCCGCGGTCTTCCCCTCGGTAATCCTGAACGTCGGCTTGACAGGCAACTACAGGCGGAATCTGGCGGTTGACCTTTTTTTTGAAACTATGCTAATCTGAATCAGGCGCTACGGTTGTGGCGCCTGATTTGTACGGGCCGCTAGCTCAGTAGGTAGAGCAACGCCCTTTTAAGGCGTGGGTCCTGGATTCGATCTCCGGGCGGCTCAATATATACTGCTTGAGGGAGGGGATTTAATATGCCGAACTTCAAGTTAAAGAGGGGGCTCCGCCCCATACGTACCAACTTATATTTGACAAACCGCCGGATTAATGATATACGGTAAAAAATACCGGCGGTTTGTTGTATACCATCGATAGCCCGGTTACTGCCGCTGCTCGGAAAGAATTACCGGCGGAAACGTATCGAACTCGGGATTCCTCGACCAATTTGCTTCTTCAAACTTTAATACCAGGGGTTGAAATAATTTCATTTTCATGGTTGTGATTATTTCACTTTTCTGTTTTTTCTGCAATATATCGCAAAACGAATCTTGCCTTCCCCAACCACTCTTTTTGACTTTATAGACAGACTCTACTTATACTCGCTAGCTGTTCGTCGTTTCAATATAGTTCCAGATTACTACATTGATGATGCGGATAAGTTTGTAATGAATGAGAAAACAATATCTAATTCACCTTCTTGATAAATTATTTCTGAACGGTATCAAGAATGGTGCCATATTTCTCCGAATAATTTTTGATTTAGCTGCCAATAAAACATCATTGTCTACCATTGTTAAAGTCTACAACCCACCATATACTGACAGTAAAGATGTACACAACTATATAAGCAATAATATTGAAAAGTGGATAGAGGATGTTATTACAATTCGTTAAAAGTACTAACTTTTACGAAGCGGCGGCACGGATGCCGCCGTGTCCGAACCAGTTCAGGTTTTTTGTTGCGTTCCTCATACTATATTCCCGCTTTCTTGGTTGCTCAAAGCAGGGGGCAAAAAGCTTCACATAACGTTCCGGCGGTATCCGACATTTTTCGCCGCCTTCGGGCGGCATTCACTACGGTTCGCGGGTATCTTTTCGCCGCCTTCGGGCAGCGTTCCTGTGGTTCACTGGGTATCTTTTCGCCGCCTTCGGGCGGCGATCTCTGCGGTTCGCGGGTTCTTTGAGCCGCCGTCTCAACGCAAGCGTTGAGATTGGGTTTTGGCTTTTCATCGCGGGTTTTGCGGCAAGGCGGCGGGGCTTTCGAGGCTGCCTGTCGTTTTTGCCGTTAGAGCGGGCTTGACGGCGGTGTTTCGGCGGGACGGCCGTCAGGTTCAGGCAAGAGAGGGAGGCCGGGCGGCAAGGCCGCCGGCGTGGTAGGCAGAACACTATATTATATGGCGTAGCGCGTAAGCGCGTAGCGTACAGTTGGCATGGACGCCAACTGCATATAATACCGTGTTCTGTCTAAGCGTAGCCGCCATGGACGGCGGCGGAGCGGCCACGCCGGCGTTACGATTAGTGTTTTGTTTGTTTGCCCGGCGGCGATGCCCACGCGGTGAGGCGTTAAGCGGCGGCTTTTTGAGAATGCCGGGGGCGGTTCTTTTTACGCCGGTTGCCCCGCCGTTTTTGGGAGAAGGTTTTGGGATGCGGTTTGTGATGTAAGCGGCGGCGTCCGCTCTGCCTGACCGTAGGGAAGGCTGGGCGGTTGTGTGTGGGTTTGTGAAGGCGGTGTGTCTGGGGTGTTGCCGCTCTGCCTGACCGCAGGGAGGGCTGGGCGGTTGGGAGTGTGTTTGTGGGGGTGGTGTGTGTCGGGGTGTTCCGCTCTGCCTGACCGATAGGGAGGGCTGGGCGGTTGGTTGGGCGTGTGTTTGTGGGGGTGGTGTGTGTCTGGGGGTGTTCCGCTCTGCCTGACCGTAGGGAAGGCTGGGCGGCTGTGTGTGGGTTTGTGGAGGCGGGTTTGTCTGGTGGGTGTTGCCGCTCTGCCTGACCGATAGGGAGGGCTGGGCGGCTGGGGTAGAGGCGAGTCTCCGGTGTTCGTAGTATACGAATTATTATATGTTATATATTACTAATATATATTTTATGATTCATTGTCTAAAATGTTTTATAGATTTTGTATTTATTATTTTTTATAAAATCTGATTGACTGTTTTTTGCGATAGCGGGCTTTTAAGAGGGGAGTTATACTAAAAAGGTAAAATGATACGTCAAGGCTGGTTTCAACGCTGTAGCGGGCTTTCTCGCGTGTTTTGGGACGTTTTATTTT
>JAITAE010000294.1 GCA_031284295.1 Spirochaetaceae bacterium | reverse complement strand
GTAACATCGCCTTCGGCATAGTAAAGGCCTATGCCCTCACTCCGCACATCTACGCGCCCTTTCTTTACGATTTGGTATACGGCGTCTTCGCGGCAGCCGTCGAGCCGCCCCTTGTCGATCAGGCCTTCGCCGGCCGCCCGGCGCAGCAGCGCGGCTCGGAAAGGCAGCGCCTTTCCGAGCTGTTCGACGATGTTCCGCGCCGCATTGCGCAGCCTGTCCGTGCCGGTACGGTATACGCTGAAAGCACCGGCGAGGGCCCCGGTACGCGCCACGTAGAGTTCGGCGTTTACCGCAATATCGCGTTCGTTTTCCAGTACGTCAACCACCAAAAAGTAATCAACAGCTTTGCCGGAAACCCTGCCGTTGTCACGGGCGGCGCGGAAGGCAGACGCGAAAGTATTCTGGCGCATTTCCAAATCAGGAGTGTTTATGTTGCCGTCGTGTATCAAAATATCTTTTATGTACCGTGAAGTTATGTAGGCGGCGTCCGTGTGATGAAACGCCGACTGACCGGCTACGGAAAAAATAGCGATGTTCCAGTGCGGACGGATTTCTTCCATGGCCACATTCCAGCGCTTTGCCAGGCTGTTTCCCAACAGCGCGGTATAGGTTTCAATCTGATCGTTGACGGCGCGCTCATTCGTCCCCAAATCGCGCATGAACTTTAATTCCTCAAGGTAAAGCTCAGGATAACCCTGGAGCCGCAGAATTTCGGCATACTCCAAGCGTTCCTTTGCGTAAGGACTCAGACGGAGACCCCGCCGGTACTCAAAAAGCGCCTCGGCACTCAAATTCCGGCTACGGTAGCCGCGGGCACGGTCAAAATGGTATGCGGCCCAGCGTTCCCGCTGAGGATCTTCGAGCCGCGTCGTCTCAATCACTAAATATTCCAGCGCGATACGGATGAATTCGTCCTCACCGTTAAAGCCCAGCGCCGTTTCCAGTATTATGCGGGCGTCATTTTTCCGTCCCATACTGTCATACGCCATACCCTTTAGGAGCCAGGCCCCCGAGTCGTCATGTACGGCGGCAATTATACGGTCGGCAAGCGCGGCGGCATCCTCGTACTCTCCGTTCCGGTAGCGTAGCGAGGCAAGCAGGGAAAGCGCCGGGATAAACCCGGGACGTAAGGACAGCGCCCTCTCCGCGTCGCTGATCGCGGTATTGATGTGACCGGCGCGGGACGCAAGATAGGCGGCATAGTAGTAAACCCTGTAATCGTCAGGATGCTTTAACTCAGCGCGTTCTATGTATTGGCGCGCCGTCTCCGTGTCCCCCAATGATCCCAGAACCAGCGCAAGGGATACCAGAAGCCGCCTGTCGTCGGGATAACGGCGCACGGCCTCGTTAAATAGCTTAACGGCGTCCCCCGGTTTTCCCCGCGCGACATCGAGTTCCGCCGCAGTAAACAGCGCATTCCGGTTGTACGGTTCGCGGGACTGTACATACTTTACAATCTCCGCCGCTTCGTCCAGGCGCCCCAGCGCAATCAGTATAAAAGCCTCAAGATTCGCGACCTCTAAATTCAAACGGGACAGGGAACGCGCCTTTCGCACCCAAACAAGCGCCTGATCGTACTCTTCAAGCGTGTAGTAACACTCCGCCAACGCGGCCGCGCCCTCGGCGTGCGCGGGATTCTGCTTCAAACATTCAAGAAAATCCTCAACTGCGGCATACCAGTCCTCATTCAGCATCGCGCTCTGCCCCCGGTTGTAGTAGTAAAGAGCGTCCCTGGGACTCTGCGCCCCCGCCGTAACCGCTACAAACAAAACCACGGCGGCGGCAAGAACCAAACCGCATCCCGGCGCTATTTTAAAACGGCAAAAAGCATGGAAATATCCAAAAATGTCAGATTCTTTCATTCTGTCAGCGTGATCCAGTTAAAATGATACCATTTACCGGTTCTTTTATAAAGCCCGGCGGCCCAGAGCGGCTGGACGCTTTTTTATATACGCCGGTGGCGGGATGGTTGTCCCTGAGGTTTGCCTGGTCTTCAATGATTCTTGATATGATAGGCGACCTAGTCCGCTTTTATGTACATGGGTATAACTGTGGCGTCTTGCTATTTTCCATGCCCGCCAAACTGGTTTAAATACGCCGGTATTCCGGCACGATTAAACTTGTAGCTTTGGGCCTATTCCAAAACTCGCCGTCTACAAGTTAAAGAGGTGGCCGTCGCCCCCTGCGGCCAGGCCAAGGTCCAGCGGACCTTTGGTCCGCGCCTACCCCCACTACAGGGGTTCCGCCACCGTAAGGCCCCCGGACCCCCCAGAATTTTGAAACAACCTCATTTAGTTTTGGAATTTGGCTGCTTCGCCGCGACCGGGCTTCTATCCCTTGCGTAGATCTTCGTATCCGAAACAGGTTCTCCGCACGGGAAAACCAGCATCTATATTACTGTCATAATACAGGCAGCGGTGTAACTAGCCTAGATTTTACCGGGCCCACCGGCGGGGTATTAGAAACCGTAATACAAGCCGTCACACCGCGATGAAATGCCGGGGAAAAACCTCCTACACGCTTTTTTTCCCGTGTTTAAGGGCCGCCCGGCATGTTTTGCAAATTTTTATTTTTGTTCCATCCTTGTCATGTTCATAAAGAGTTTTCACGTTGGCTCTATTGCAGACAGAACATACACCACGGCCCCTATGGAATAGTTCCCGAATTCCTTTTCCTCTATGCGCTTTGGACATTTTTTTCTCCCTTCTTTTTCTTTGCCCCAGCCTCGGCCTTTTTATTTTCGCTGTCCAGTTTATAATCAACCAGTTCCAGAATTACGATTTCAGCCGCATCGCCGTAGCGCCGCCCCAGCTTGACGATTCTGGTATAGCCACCGTTCCGGTCCTTCATGCGCGGCCCTATATTGGTAAACAGTTTTGCGACAACACCCTCATTATAGAGCCGTCCGGAAACTATACGCCTGTTATGAACAGAATCTACTTTTGCCCGGGTAATCAATTTTTCGGCAAAACGTCTTACTTCAAGCGCTTTGGCCTTTGTTGTTTTGATTCTTTCCTTGTTAAACAAAGATGTCATCATATTACGCACCATGGCCTTACGGTGCGCCGCCATCTTTTCAAGCGGATTAAAACCGCGTCTATGTTTCATTACCATTATCCTTTTTTACGCCTTTTAACGCGTTTTTCAGTTCACTGGTGCTTGTTACACCAAGCGCCAATCCCCATTCCTGTAACTTTTCTTTTATTTCCTGTAGTGACTTTTTGCCAAAATTACGGGTTTGATTTATGTCATCTTCCGTTTTTCGCACCAATTCGCCAATCGTTTTTATGTTGGCGACTTTCAGGCAGTTTGACGACCGGATAGACAATTCAAGTTCTTCAACTGGGGTACTCATAAGCTGCCGGATACGCTCATCGCCTTCATCCAATTCTTCGTCCTCGCCAAACGAAGTTTCATCAATGTTTACAAACAGCGCGAAGTGTTCTTTCGCTATTTTGGCGGCCTCGATCAGCGCCGTGTCCGGCCCAATCGTTCCGTCCGTCCAAATTTCCAGGATAAGTTTATCGTAATCATTACGCTGGCCTACCCTGACCGGTTCGACGCTGTACTTAACCTTTTTTACCGGCGAAAAAATCGAATCCATAGGTATAGTACCTATAACTTCGATATGTTGCGCGTTATGTTCGGAAGGGGTGTAACCGCGCCCCAGTTCTATATGCAAGTCCATCTCGATATGGGCATCATCCGTAAGAGTCATAACATGAAGCCCCGGATTCAAAACCTCAAGCGATCCGGTTTTTACAAAATGTTCACTCTTAATAAAATTTTTCCCCGACCATTCAAATGTAATGGTATCCTGTTCCAGATCACCAGGCAGCTTAAAACACACCTGTTTAAGGTTATTCAACACTTCAATCGTATCTTCAACGACATTTGGCATCAGTTCAAATTCGTTTGATATAGTATGCCTGGTTCCATCGGCGGCATTGAGCGAAACGATTCGTACTGCCGTAACCGCATAACCCTGAATCGACGATAAAAGTACTCTGCGTAAAGTATTGCCTATAGTTGTACCAAAACCTGGTTCAAAAGGAGAGGCTATAAATTTTCCATAATCTTTTCTTAACTCAGCGGTTTCAAATGTCCGGCCTTTCGGTTTTTTGAAACCCTTAAGCAGATTTTTACGGGCCATGAAGACTCCTTACTTGGAATAGTATTCTACGATCATCTGTTCTTTGATGTCTGAAAGATCCGTTATATCACTTCTTCTTGGGAAAGCCAATAATTTTCCCTTAAGCGCGTCAGGATCCAGATTAAGCCACGGCATTACCCCTGATTTTCCATGTTCCTTCAACGCATCTTTAATAAGGGCAAGATTCCGGCTTGCCTCCCTTATCTCGATGGAATCTTCCGTCTTGACAAGATACGAAGGGATATTCACCCGTTTCCCATTCACCAGGACATGACCGTGTAAAACAATTTGACGCGCTTCTTTCCGGCTTGATGCAAAACGCAGGCGATAAACAACATTGTCCAGGCGGCGTTCCAAAAGCAAAAAAAGATTTTCACCGGTAATACCGGGCATACGTTGCGCACGCTCAAAAAACAGGCTGAATTGTCTTTCCATCATCCCATAAACTCTTTTGAGTTTCTGTTTTTCACGGAGCTGTACTGCATAGTCCGAACGTTTGGACGGCCTCCCTTTGGGATCTTTACCAGGCGCCGCGCGCTTCCTGCTGATGGGGCATTTATCGCTCTTGCATCGCTCACCCTTTAGCATCAATTTTTTTTGTTCTGCCCGGCACATTCTGCAAACCGGACCGGTATATCTTGCCATTATTTTCCTCGTTTAGATACGCCGCGTCTTACGCGGTCTGCAGCCATTATGCGGAATCGGTGTCACATCGTTAATGGATTTAACCTTCATCCCAAGCACACCAAGCTGACGTATGGCAGATTCTCTACCCATACCGGGCCCCTTCACATACACGTGAACTTCCCGCAATCCCGACTGAATAGCCTTTTGAGCGGCTGTCTCTGTAACGGTCTGCGCCGCAAAAGGCGTAGACTTTTTTGCTCCCCTAAAACCAAGACCGCCTGAGCTCGCCCACGAAATAGCGTTTCCCATCAAATCGGTAATGGTCACAATGGTATTGTTAAAGGTAGCCTGTATATAAACATTACCTTCATATACCGACTTCTTTTCTTTTTTTTTCTTAACGTTAGCAGCCACACTGTCCTCCGCTCATCCTTCCTCCTGTAAATATATAATTGGCGTTGTAAAATTTGAAAACTCAAACCGCCGGTTTATTCGCAGTAGGGTCTAATACCTCACCCTTTAGGGCGGGCGAGAATTGGCAACGCCAATAAAAAGTGGTAGTAGACCCCACAATTAAATAATTCCCTAATAATTTCCTTACAGAACGAACCTCGTAAATAATGTAATGCTTACAAGACACACTGCTATTCAGTGCGGTGAGGTTCATTTCTTTTTACCCGCAACAGTCTTCTTTTTGCCTTTGCGGGTACGCGCGTTAGTACGTGTCCTCTGACCGCGAAGCGGCAAACCCTTTCTGTGCCGCAATCCACGGTAACAGCCTATGTCCATAAGCCGCTTGATGTTTAGCGCAACCTCCGTCCGGAGCCTACCTTCAACCTTGTAATCACTTTCAATCAGGCGGCGTAATTCATTCAACTCCTCGGCGGAAAGATCGTTTATCAAACGTTTAACGTCTATCCCGGTTTTCTCGCAAATCCGCGCCGCGCTTGATCTGCCTATGCCGAATATATAGGTCAAAGCAATATCAACGTGCTTGTTGGGTAAGTCAACTCCCGCAATACGAGCCATTATTCCCCCTAACCCTGTCTCTGCTTATGTTTTGGATTTTGACAAATGATACGGATTATACCGTGCCGCTTTATCACTTTACATTTATCGCAGATAGGTTTCACACTTGTCCTAACTTTCATTTTTCCCCCTTACAGGTTTCTCCCGCGCAAACGCCCATGCTTCGTTAAACCATCATGGTGATGCATCTTTAACATAGCTTCAATTTGACTCATCGTGTCCAGGTCAACTCCAACCAAAATCAACAGTGATGTACCACCCATCAGATACGAAATCGATGATGGAAATTTAAACAGCACCTGAATTATTGTCGGAATCACCGCAATCAAGGCCAGGTACAGGGACCCCGGCAGAACTATCCTGTTCAGTATCTTTGTCAAATACTCCTCTATCTTTTCCGTCCTTATACCCGGTATTGAGCCGCCGTTCTCGCGTATGTTTTTCGCGATCTCTATAGGATTCAATGTAACCTGTGTATAAAAATAAGCAAAAAAGATTATAAGTAAAACATATAAAATATTGTACAATACACCGCGCGGTGTCAGAGCCCGCGAGAGCGCCGCTAGCCAGGGAACATTTCCCCCTACCGTCGAAGCTATCTGCAACGGAAAGGTCAGAATCGAAGAAGCAAATATAACGGGTATTACCCCCGACGGGTTTATTTTGAACGGGATGTATGTATTCTGAGCACCGTACATCTTCCTGCCGACAACGCGCTTTGCGTAATGCACGGTTATCTTCCGCTGTCCCTGCTGTTCAAACACCACAAGCGCAATGACAGCGACAAACATAAAAAGCACCACCAGCACGAATACCGGGTTCAGGTCGCCGTGCGCTACGCGGCCCGCCAACTCCCAAACCGCATCCGGCAGCCGCGCAACAATACCGGCAAATATCAGTAGCGATATGCCGTTGCCAATGCCTCGCTTGGTTATCTGTTCTCCCATCCACATCAACAGGAGCGTCCCCGTCGTAACCGAAAGCATAGCAAGCAACGTAAACGGCAACAGATTCATCGTGAGCAGATTCTCCACGCTCCGCGATATGATCTGCGCGTACTGGGTAACCGCGTAAGACTGAATCAAGCAGACAATAACGGTTCCATAGCGCTGGTACGCCTGTATTTTTTTTCTGCCACCCTCTTCCTGCGATAACTTTTTAAGACCGGGAAACACTATCAACAAAAGCTGCATGATGATGGACATCGAGATATACGGCATTATGCCGAGCATGAACACTGAAAAGTTCGAGAAAGCGCCGCCCGCAAAGAAGTCCAGGTAATCCACAATGGCGCTCCCCGAATTTTGCTGAGACAAGAAATATGCGTTCAGTTCACGTACATTTATACCGGGAACGGGAATCACGGCGCCCAGACGAAATACTATAAGTATCACAACCGTAAAAAAGATACGATCGCGAAGCTCTTTTATTCTGAAAATACCAACTAAAGGGTTAGCCATCAAATTTCCTTAACTATGTTTCCTTAACTATATTTCAGTTGAAGTTGACTCAGACGTTTCGGGAGCACTGTTCACTGTGCCGCCGGCTTTGACTATCTTTTCTTTCGCGGAGGCGGAGAGCGCCGCAACCTTGCAATTTATTTTTCTGGTGAGTTCTCCACGACCTAAAATTTTCACCAAAGTATTCCTACCTTTAACAAGCCCGGACGCTTTCAGCGAAGCGATGTCCACCGTCCCGCCGTCTTCAAAATGTTTTTCTATATCACAAAGATTTATTGCCTGATAAACCGTTTTGAACGGATAATTTGAAAATCCACGGTGGGCGAGACGCCGGTACAACGGCATCTGCCCACCCTCAAAACCAAGGTATGTCTTTCCGCCCGAACGTGACTGCTGGCCCTTGTTTCCCCTGCCTGCCGTCGTCCCGCGCCCAGAACCCTGACCGCGTCCGACTATCCTTTTTCTCTTGTTTGCGCCGTGAGGCGCGTGTAAATCGAAATCCTGCATCAGCCTATCTTCTCCACTTTGACAAGATGGGAAACCTTCTTGACCATTCCTAAAATCACGCCATTGGCCTCCTGTTCAACCACAGAGCCTATTTTCCGCAAGCCCAGAGACCTAACAGTCGCCCGCTGTTTAGGAAGTGCGCCTATCGTACTCCGCACAAGGCGAATCTTTATTTTACCGCTTAAAACATCCGCCATTGTTACCCCCAAATCTCTTTGAGCGACTTACCACGGTTTTTTGCGATAAGCCGCGCGTCCATCATACGTTTAATACAGTCAAACGTCGCTTTAACGACATTGTACTGACTTGAAGCGCCAATTGACTTGGAAAGCACATCGGTAACACCGCCCGCTTCCATGATGGCGCGAACAGGCCCGCCCGCAATGATGCCGGTACCGGAACAGGCCGGTTTCAAAAGCACCACAGACGACTTAAATGTTCCCTGTATCTCGTGTGGTATCGTACCATGCTTAGATGGTAAGCGTACCATATTTCGCTTTGCCTTATCCATACTCTTACGAATCGCTTCGGAAACATCATTGGCTTTGCCGAAACCGTAACCTACATTACCTTTACGATCGCCGACAACGGTTAACGCTGAAAATGAAAACCGGCGTCCACCCTTCACGACCTTTGCCGTTCTATTCAGCTTAACCAATTTTTCTACAAACTCTTTCTCTCTATCCTGAGAGTTTTTGTCGCGATCTCTATCCCTTGAATGTTCCATTCCGCCCCCAACAAATTTTTCCAAAAACCAGGCCGGCTGTTCCAAAACCACGTTTTGAAACAACCAATTAAAACTGAACCCCGGTTTTACGGGCGCCGTCCGCGATTGCCTTAACGACGCCGTGATACAGATAGCCGTTTCTGTCAAAAACAACCGTCTTTATATTTTTTTCCAAAAGACGTTTTCCCATAAGCTCACCCAACCGGGCACCTCCCTCCACCGTAGGCTTTATCTCCTTCAAGTCTTTTTCCAGAGTTGAAGCTGAGGCAAGTGTATGCCCCTTTGTATCGTCAATCGCCTGCACGGACAGATTCTTATTGCTCCGCGTTACCGTCATACGGGGTCTTTCCGCGGTACCGGAAAGAATTTTTCGTATATGAACCTTTCGGTTTAGACGCTTTCTCTCTTTTTCCAACATTTTCCGCAACATAGCTTAACTATCCCTATTTAACACCGGATTTACCGACTTTCCGCCTGATATGTTCATCTTCATACCGGATGCCCTTGCCCTTGTAAGGCTCAGGAGCGCGAAGTTTCCGTACTTGCGATGCGAACTCGCCGACCTGACATTTGTCAATTCCGCTTATTTCAAGCCGCCCGTTCGCTTCAACCTTTAACGCAATGCCTTCCGGTATCCCAACATACACTTCGTTTGAAAACCCAAGGTTCATAACAAGAAGTTTACCCTGGACTTCCGCCCTGTAACCAACACCGTTAATTATCAAGACCCGCGAAAAACCCGTAGACACCCCGGTAACCATATTATTAAGTAGATTCCGGTACAATCCGTGAAAAGCCTTAGTCTGTTTTTCATCGTTTATTCTGGTAACAACAATTTCGCCGTCTTTACTTTCAAAGTTTACAACATCGTGGTACGACTGCGCCAGCTTACCCTTTGGGCCCTCTACGGTGATTGTGCTGTTGTTAAAAGAAACTTTAACGCCTGCCGGAACTTTAACCGGTATCTTTCCAATACGCGACATATAACCCTACCAAACCATACAGATTACTTCGCCGCCAACTTTTCGCTCAACGGCTTTTTTACCTGTGGTAACACCGCTTGACGTTGAAACTATCAGCGTCCCAAAACCGTTAAAAACACGCGGCAAACTATTGTAACCGGCATAGACACGGCGGCCCGGTTTGGACACCTTTTTTATACCGTGAATAACCGGCCCCGTCTCTTCGTCATATTTTAAAAACACACGGATAATACTCATACCGCCCTGTGTTACTTTCTTGAAATTCCGTATATAACCTTCAGTCTTTAGTATCTTAACTATTTCAAGTTTAAGCCTGGAGGTCGCAACGTCAACTTTTTCATGCTTCGCCATACCGGCGTTGCGGAGTTTGGTCAGCATATCGGCTACCGGATCAGAAACGCTCATCCTTTCCCCCTACCAACTTGATTTTGTAACGCCGGGTATAAGCCCTTCGCTTGCAAATTTACGAAAACAAAGACGGCACATCTCAAATTTACCTAAATACCCTCTTGCCCTTCCACAAATTCTACAACGGTTAACCTTACGAGTTTTATATTTCGGCGTCCTGAGCGCCTTTATAATCATTGCTTTTCTTGCCATGTACGCTCCTTCTATTTATTTTCTAAACGGCATACCAAACTTTGCAAGGAATGCCTTCGCCTCAGCGTCTGTTTTTGCGCTTGTAACGATAACAATATTGAGTCCGGCAATACGCTCTATCTTGTCAAAATCAATTTCTGGGAAGATGATCTGCTCGGTTATCCCCATAGCATAATTTCCATGCCCGTCAAAAGCATTCTGACTGATCCCGCGAAAATCTTTAACGCGAGGCAACGCCGCATTTACCAGGCGGTCCAAAAATTCATACATCATAGCCCCGCGCAAGGTTACCCGCGCGCCGATTTCCTGCCCCGCCCGTATTTTGAAGTTTGCGATACTTTTACGGGCCTTAGTTTTTACCGCTTTCTGCCCGGTAATCAGCGTGAGCTCATCAATGGCGGCATCGAGGAGTTTCTTGTTGGAAATAGCCTCGCCGACACCCATGCTCACGACAATTTTTACAAGACGCGGCGTCTGCATGGGTGAAGAATAGTTAAACTCTTTAACAAGTTCCGGCGCGATAGTCTCGTTGTAATTTTTTTTCAAACGTGGCACGTAACCTTCGGGATGAATGTTTTTACCGGCCACGATGCCGCCTGACTTTCCGGATGCTCCGCCGCCACTCTTGCCTGACGCCGTTCCCTTGCCGGGAGCGGTTTTTCGTTTTTCGGTAGGCGCTTTACCGGCTGCTTTCTTTGTTTTTCCCTCGCCCATTTACAACGCCTCTCCGCATTTTTTGCAAATTCGTTTTTTCACCGTTCCTTCGACCTTATATCCTATCCGTGTAGGGCCGCATTTTTTACAGACAATCATGATATTCGACGTATGCAGGGGCGCTTCAATTTCAATTATGCCGCCCCTGTCATTCTGGCTGCGTCGTTTCTGAGTCTTTTTGACCAGGTTTAGACCGTCAACCACGACGCGATCCTTCTCCCGCAGAATACGCAGAATTCGTCCGCGTTTACCCTTTTCTTTTCCGGTAATCACTTCAACCGTATCGTCTTTCTTTATCTTAAACTTATGCGTTTCAGTTTGAACTGACATTCTACCGCTCCTTACAAGCCGCTTTCCCGTAGCCTTCAAAGTTTGCGGGGGCTCGATTCAAACGAATACCGCCCGTAAAGCGCAAACCCCGCAGACACACTGACTATAAAACTTCCGGCGCGAGAGAAACTATCTTCATATAGTCCTTATCCCGCAACTCACGGGCTACCGGCCCGAAAATACGCTTCCCCTTTGGATTCTTGTTCGCGTCAATTATCACACAAGCATTATCGTCAAAACGAATATATGTACCGTCTGGGCGCCTGTACTCCTTGTGCGTCCGGACAACAACAGCTTTCTCGACAGTCCCCTTTTTTATCGAAGATGTCGGCAGTGTTTCCTTGACCGCGACAACAATAATATCGCCTATGCTTGCATAGCGGCGCCTGGAACCGCCAAGTACCTTTATACATTGAACCAGCCGCGCGCCCGAATTATCGGCAACATTCAGAAAGGTCTCCACTTGAATCATTTTAACACTCCCTATTTTGCCCGTTCAACGACTTCGACCAGCTTCCAGCATTTATCCTTGCTGATGGGGCGACACTCCATGACGCGCACCTTGTCGCCGGTGCGGGCCGTATTTTCCTCGTCGTGCGCCTTAATACGCTTTACTTTACGAACATATTTTTTGTAAAGCGAGTGCAAAGCCATCGTTTCAACGGAAACGACTATCGTTTTATTCATTCCGATAACTTTACCGTTTTCTTCAACACGCTTTATATTCTTTACCAAACCGACAAATTCTTTTTTGCCGCTTTTAGCCACTTTCGCTTGATCTGACATCGTTTTTCCTTATTCCTTCCGAGACTCAGCCGCCGCTAATACAGCCTGCTGACTGATCAGCGTATTGAGGCGGGCAATCTGCCGTCGCATAGTCCGTTTTTGCAACGGATTATCAACATGCCCAATAACCAGCTGAAAGCGAAGCTCCAGATACTTCCTGTTAAGTTCGTCCCTCTTGGCCTTAAGCTCAGGAAAGGTAAGATTTTTAAACGAATTTTTCACCCTCAACCTCCTAACTCAAAATCACTGCGGGCAACAAATTTTGTTTTGATCGGAAGTTTTGCCCCCGCAAGTTTCATCGCCTGTGAAGCAAGAGGCTTGTCAATGCCGCCAAGTTCAAACATCACCGTACCCGGCTTAACAACCGCGACCCAATACTCAGGGGCACCCTTACCCTTACCCATTCGCGTATCGGCAGGCTTTTTGGTATAAGGCTTATCCGGAAAAATCCGTATCCAAAGTTTTCCGCCGCGTTTGATGTGCCTGTTCATCGCGACGCGGGCCGCCTCTATCTGCCTGTTTGTGAGCCAAATACGTTCCAAAGCAACGAGCGCATACTCGCCAAAAACAACTGTATTACACCTTGTCGCGTTTCCCGGCATATTTCCACGCTGAACCTTGCGGTATCTTACACGTTTAGGACTTAACATCGTTTACTCCTACTACTCGGCCTTGACAGGCGTTCTGTCCCGGCGTTTACGGACTATAGCGCCCGCGTCCTCTTTCTGTTCCTTGCCGTACTTCATGCCGTTGTACACCCACACCTTGACGCCTATCGCGCCGAAAGTCGTGTGAGCCTCCGCAAAGCCATATTCAATATCCGCCCGTAGCGTATGAAGCGGGATGCGACCCTCTTTTGCCTCTTCCGTACGGGACATTTCCGCGCCGCCCAAACGCCCGGAAAGCCTAACCTTGACACCCTGCGCATTTCCCTTTTTGATGGCGTTACTGATCGCCTGTTTCATCGTCCTGCGGAACGAGCCGCGGGCGAGCAACTGACGCGCGATATTCTGCGCTACTATCTGGGCGTTGTTATCCGCATTGCGGACTTCTTTTATCTTGAGCTGAATCTTTTTGCTGACAAGTTTTTGCAACTCAAGCCCTATCTTTTCGATATTCGCGCCTTTAACGCCGATTATCACGCCCGGACGGGCGGTATGAATCACAATCGTTATACGTTGCGGATGACGAATGATCTCCAGTTCCGCTATGTCCGCACCCCTGGTTTCAGGCATTTTGACAATATAGGAACGCAACTTAAGGTCTTCATGCAGAGTAGCCGCATACAGCTTCGGGTCAACATACCAGTGAGAAGACCATGTACGATTGATACCCACACGCAACCCTATTGGATTTACTTTTTGTCCCACATTAAACTCCCGCCCCTATGTCCTATCGACAACAACAGTTATATGACAAAGCCGTTTCAACAGCATATCCGCCCTGCCTCGCGCCCTGCACCAAAGCCGTTTCATACGCGGGCCATCATCAATCATTATTTCCCTGACATACAGCATATCTTCCTCGAGATACTTATTGACATTCAACGCATTCGAACCTGCCGATCTGAGCGTTTTGCGTATTAACTTCGCGCCCTTGTGCGGCATGTTTTCCAAAATCGAAATCGCTTCAGTATACGTTTTCCGCCTTATAAGATTTGCCACCGGACGTATCTTGTACGGTGAACAAATTAAAAACTTCGATACTGCCTTATACCCGTCTGCCATCTTTTCATCCTAAAACATATTTTACTGCGTCCTAATCAGCAGCCATTCCAAACCCGGCGCCCTTTTACAGGCCGCCCTCAAGCTTATCGACCCTCAACTCCAAGCCTCTCTTACGGGCCCAATCAACCAGCCTTAAACTTCGAACCTTCGCCGCCCCTCAATTTCACACGCTCTTCCACCTTTCCCTTTCACCGGCCTTCACCTTTGAGTCCCTTTACAGACCCATTCAACCTACCCTTAACTTTAGCACCCCTTTACGGGCCTCGTTATTTGGAGGCTTTTTTATCGGAGCCTGAGTGTCCGCGGAAAATCCTTGTAGGCGAAAATTCACCCAGCTTGTGCCCGACAAGATTCTCGGTTATGTACACCGGCACCCATGTCTTTCCGTTATAAACCGAGATTGTTATGCCAACCATTTCGGGAATGATCGTCGAACAGCGTGAATAGGTCTTGACCATGCGCCGTTCCGTAGACTTACTTATCTCCAGAATTTTTTTGTACAAGCCCTTTTCAATAAAAGGGCCTTTTTTTATCGATCGCGACACCTTTACCCCTTAACCGTCCTATTTTTTCTTTCTGCGGCTTACGATGAAGCGCGAAGAAGCCTTGTGCTTGTCCCTTGTCTTATAGCCTTTTGTCGGCTGTCCCCACGGTGTTACGGGATGAATACCCTTATTCTTGCCTTCACCGCCGCCGTGCGGGTGATCAACAGGGTTCATAACCATACCGCGGACTGTGGGCCTTACGCCAAGCCAGCGTTTGCGGCCGGCCTTTCCGTAACGAACATTCATGTGATCCTCGTTACCGGCAACACCGATAACGGCATAACACTTTTTGAAAATCATACGCATCTCGCCGGAAGGCAACTTTATTGTAACATAATCGCCGTCTTTGGCGGCGACCAGCGCGGAAGCTCCAGCGGAGCGGGCAAGCTGGGCGCCCTTACCCAGTGTCAACTCTATATTATGTATAGTGAAACCAAGTGGTATATTTTCAAGCGGCAACGCGTTTCCAGGCTCTATCGGCGCTTTTGGGCCGTTAAGTATTTTACTGCCAACCTTGATATCCTTGGGAGCTATGATGTAACGTTTCTCACCGTCCGCATAGACGACCAAAGCTATGTTTGCGCTACGGTTAGGATCGTACTCTAACGTGGCAACCCTGCCCGGAATATCTATTTTATCCCGCTTAAAATCTATTGTACGGTAAAGCCTTTTATGGCCGCCGCCCTTATGCCACACGCTGATTCTACCATGCGAATCACGTCCGGCTCGTTCCGCTCGCCCGCGTGTGAGAGACTTTTCGGGTTCCGTAGCGGTAAGGTGGGAAAAATCGAGACTCTGCCATTGCCGCATACCGGATGTAACCGGTTTATATGTCTTAATGCCCATCCTATACTCCCTCGAACAATGCGATTTTTTCGTCTTTTGCCAGCGTTACCACAGCTTTTTTCCATGTTGCCGTATAACCGCGTTTGTAACGCTGCCGTTTCGGCTTGCCGCTCACGATAGCCGTAGTGCAGGCAACCGGATGCACGTTAAATAACACGCGCACCGCTTCTTTGATGAGCGGCTTGTTCGCCCTCATATCAACCTGAAAGACATAACGGCCGCTTTCGCGCAAAATGTTTGTTTTTTCAGACAGCACCGGCCTTATCAGCACCTGTTCGTAATTCATGCCTGCGCCTCCAAAATTACATTACGCCTGTTTTTATGAGCCTCGTAAAATTCGCATATCTCTTTCGCAGCCGTCTCCAGCAAAAGAACGCGACGTCCATAAAATAGGTCATGAACTCGCAGACGGCTGGGAGAAAGGAAGCTGAGCCAAGGAATATTCCTGCCGGCGCGTTTCAAATTCTCAACGCGGGCCCTCTCTCTTTCATCTTCGTTCAATATGATAACCGTGCGCTCACCGGAACCGAAATTCTGAAGAATTCCAAAAAGCTTCTTTGTTTTTCCGTCTTCGACAGCAAAATCTTCGATGACTTTTAACATACCGGTATGCGCTTTAAGGCTCAAAGCTGTTTTCACCGCTAGCCGTTTTGCCATTTTGGGCATTCTATACGAAAAATCCCTTGGTTTCGGTCCAAAAACCGTGCCGCCGCCAACCAAAAGCGGCGATTTTTTGTCGCCCCGGCGCGCCCGGCCTGTACCCTTTTGCTTGTAAGGTTTGGTATTTGAACCATGCACTTCGCCGCGGTCCTTGGTACACGCCGTTCCGAGCCGCTTGTTAGCGAGTTCGTTGTTTATCGCGTACCATAGCAGGCCCTCGTTGACCTCAAGACCAAAAACCGCATCGTCAAGATTTATCTTTCGCAGTTCCTGTCCGTTTGTTGAATATACCGCCGTTTCCATTACGCCCTCTGCTTCTTCACCGCCGCACGAACCACGACAAGCCCTTTATTAACACCGGGAACGGCGCCGCGTATCAGGAGCAATTGTTTTTCAACATCGATCTTTACCACCCGGATATTCAACGTGGTAACCTGTTCACGCCCCATTCTGCCGGGAAGTTTTACATTTTTAAAAGTTTTATGCGGATAGGTCGACTGGCCGGTCGAACCCGGCTCACGGTGAAATTTAGACCCGTGGGTCTTGCGCCCTCCGCCAAAACTGTACCTCTTAACAACGCCCTGAAATCCCTTGCCTTTTGAAACGCCCGTAACATCAACATAACGGCAGCCTTCAAGAATTTCCACACCCAGGGAATCGCCGACCGCACATTCCTTGCTGAAACCGCGGAATTCCTTGATACGTTTTTTGGGTACAATGCTTTCGGGAAACTGCCCGGCGTAAGGTTTTGTAATCCTGTTCGCCTTGACATCATCAACCCCGATCACTACGGCGCTGTAACCGTTTTTTTCTCCGTTTTTTTGGGCTATGACAACATTCGGATCCACACGCAACACCGTTACGGGAACGAGACTACCTTCCTCATCAAAAATCTGTGTCATACCCAATTTTCTGGCCAAAAGCCCTAACATTATATTTCTCCTGCACGGCCAAGCCGCCCCGCGTTCCACAAACAGACAACCCCGGAACCGGCTATTGTTTTATCTCTACGTCTACACCGGCGGGAAGCTCAAGTTTCATCAACGAATCCATAACTTCAGGCGACGGTTCAATGATGTCGATAAGGCGCTTGTGTGTACGCATTTCGAACTGCTCGCGGGCCTTTTTGTTCACATGCGGTGAACGGAGCACTGTAATCTTATTGATTCTGGTAGGGAGCGGGATTGGCCCTGTTATCTTGGCCCCCGCCTTTACCACTGTCGTTACAATTGATTTGGCGCTTTGATCTATCAGTTCAACATCGAAACCGCGTAATCTTACGCGAATCTGCTCCTTGGTCATCTTTCCTCCGGAATACAAAACAGCGTACCGGACGGCGGCGCATTTGCCGCCGCCTGCCCATGCCGTCCTGACTCGAATCCTTTACTCTATAATCTCGACAACTTGTCCGGAAGCAACGGTTTTTCCGCCCTCACGAATGGCGAAACGTAAACCTTTCTCCATAGCGATAGGATGAATAAGTTCACCCTGAATCTCGGTATTATCGCCCGGCATAACCATCTTTTCGCCCGCTTTCTCTTCTCCGGGAAGCGTAACGGTACCTGTAATATCCGTTGTACGGAAATAGAACTGAGGCCTGTAACCGGTGAAGAACGGCGTCTTGCGTCCGCCTTCCTCCTGTGAAAGGCAGTAAATCTGGCCCTTAAATTTGAAGTGCGGTGTGATGGAACCGGGTTTTGCCAGAACCTGTCCGCGCTCAACTTCTTTTTTGTCGATGCCCCGAAGGAGCGCGCCGATATTATCGCCGGACTGACCTTCGTCAAGCAGTTTGTTGAACATTTCTATGCCGGTTACAACGGTTTTTTTGGTCGGCTTTATACCGACAATCTCTACTTCTTCATTTAGTTTGATGATGCCACGCTCAACCTTGCCGGTAACAACGGTACCGCGGCCCTGAATCGTGAACACATCCTCTATAGGCATAAGGAACGGCTTGTCTATGTCGCGGACCGGGTCGGGGAAGTAGGTATCCATCGCCTCCAGAAGCTCATCGATACATTTTGTAGCTTCGGGATTATCCGGTTCGGACATCGCCTTGAACGCGGAACCCTTAATTATGGGAATATCCTTTCCCGGGAAGCCGTTGGCGGTAAGAACATCGCGGACTTCTTCTTCGACAAGGTCGATCAACTCCGGGTCTTCCAACTGGTCAATCTTGTTGAGGAAGACGATCATATTCGGAACGCCCACCTGACGGGCCAGGATGATATGCTCGCGGGTCTGGGGCATGACGGAATCGGGCGCCGAAACCACCAGTACCGCGCCGTCCATCTGCGCCGCGCCGGTAATCATGTTTTTAATATAATCGGCGTGTCCCGGGCAGTCTATATGGGCGTAGTGCCTCTTTTCGGATTGATACTCCAAATGCCGCGTATTGATCGTGATGCCGCGCGCCTTCTCTTCAGGCGCGTTATCAATCTCGTCATATTTCATAACCTTGTCACCATACTTCTTCCCGCAGTGCATGGTGATCGCGGCGGACAACGTCGTCTTTCCGTGATCGACATGTCCAATGGTCCCGACGTTCATGTGAATTTTTGTTCTATTAAACTTATCTTTTGCCATCTCGTGCTCCTCCTTACAATTTTTGGGCACATTGTTATAACGGTTTTTAATTTAGCATAACAGTAAAAATTATGCTAGACACCGTCCCGTTTTCACACTCCACAGGAGTATCTGAAAACGGTTTATATTGACGCCGTCTATTCCTGATAAACGGCCTTGTTTAACTCTTTGGGGACAGACTAATACGGGCGCGGTTTTGCCGCAAAAAGCGGAACACACCTTTGATTTGCCATGTCCACCTATCCCATCAGGATGCCCTGATGATCGGTTTGGATGCTGTTACAGCCCCTTAGGGCTTAACTGGGGAACTCCGCTTCGCGGAACCCCAACCATAAAGACTTACAGTTTATTTATATTTTTATTAAAGCGTACTTCAATAAAAATGTCAATAACACAAATACACAAGAGTTTGCTCAGGGAGTTTTGCAAAGCAAAACACCACGATCTTCATAAACCCGGCTTCAGCGGAGGCGAATACCGCGCATCGCGGGAAACTTCCCCGCCCCACATTTTATAAGTCTAACACTACCACCGGTAATGTGTAAAGGCCTTGTTCGCTTCGGCATTTTTGTGGGTTTCTTCCTTCTTTTTGAAGGCGGCGCCCGTACTGTTAAACGCATCCAATAGCTCGGTCGCCAGGCGCTCATCCATACCGTGACCGGCGCGGGCGCGGGCGGCTTTTATTATCCAGCGCATTCCCAAGGCCTCACGGCGAGTCTCGCGGATTTCGACAGGTACTTGATAAGTCGCGCCACCTACACGGCGAGATTTAACCTCGACTACAGGCTTGACATTCTCGATGGCTTTCAAGAACACATCGAGCGGCTCCTTATCCGTCTTGCCGCGCAGGGTTTCCAACGCGCCGTGCACGATTCGAAGGCTGATGGAACGCTTCCCCTCCCACATCATCCGGTTGACGAATTTGGAAACGACAACACTGTTATACCTTGGATCCGGCTGAACGCTACGGTTTATTGATTTCTTTTTTCTACCCATGATTATACCTTAAGCCTTGGGACGCTTGGCGCCGTACTTTGACCGGCTACGTTTACGGTCGGCCACACCCAGCGTGTCTTTGGCGCCGCG
>JAITAE010000255.1 GCA_031284295.1 Spirochaetaceae bacterium | reverse complement strand
ACGCTATGCGGGATTTCGCCAGCTCGAGCGTCCGGCACAACAAAAAAATACCGGACAGCGTGAAAGCGGCCCTGGGCGTCCGCCTGGCGGACACAACGCCCACCCCCAGCCCCGTCCCCTCCTCCCAGCCGGAGACCGTGGTGGAAAACACAGTCAACCACTACGAACACCGTGTCCGGGCCCTGAACCGTGGCCGCAACGACACATCCAAGCCCGCGGACGCCCACGGCGTGCGCTACGGCTGGCAGGTTGGCGGGGAACGCCCCGCTTCCGGCGAGGACCTGCCTAAATCCCGCTTCAACCGCAAAACAAACCAGGTCATCTCCCACACCGAGGCGGACAAGGGCAAGACCGCCTATTACGCCACCTGTTACGAAAACTCCAAAGGCGATCAGGGCAAGTGGTCCCCGGTGGAAGAAGCGGTGATCGGGTAATGAAGGGGTATTGGTTCGGCATGAAGTTCGCGGTATTTTATGAGGGAGTAACATTTGGCTGAGATCAAACTTGCGACGGATCGCATCAGAACGGAGCCCATTGGCAGGTTATTGCTTGATTATTCTATTCCGGCCATAATCGGAATGTTAGTTAATGCAATTTACAATATTGTGGACAGGATTTATATAGGGCAAGGCGTTGACGCGCTTGGAATTGCCGGCGTCGGCTTAGTAATGCCTATAATGTTGATTATACAATCAGTTTCAATGTTAGTTGGCATTGGCGCTAATTCGCTTCTTTCAATCCGCTTGGGTGAAGGCAGATCCGATGAAGTTGAAAAGATCATGGGAAATGCCTTTACGCTTCTTTTTCTAATTCCCGCATTTTGTATAATCGGTTGTTTGATCTTTCTAAAACCGATTGTACGTGACTTTATGAAAGCTAGTGAACAAATTTACCCTTACGCGGAAAGTTATTTACGGGTTATTTTATACGGCTCAATTTTTGCCGCAATGAGCCCCGGTCTTACCCATTTTATACGTTCTGACGGACATCCAAAAACTTCAATGGTCGTTCAAATTGTCGGGGCGGCCGCAAATATAATTCTTGACCCGATTTTTATTTTTGTTTTCAATTTAGGCGTTGCCGGAGCGGCATGGGCAACTATACTATCACAATTTATATCGTTCATTTTTGTTATGGGTTATTTTTCCTCAAAATGGACCCGGTTAAGATTCCGTCTCAAAAATATGAGATTAAATTCAAAATTGACCGGCAGTATTCTCGCTATCGGTTTTGCTCCCTTTATCATGCAGCTTGCCATGAGTCTTGTAGGAATCTTGCAGAATGCAGTGATTCTAAAATATGGCGGTGATGAAGCCCTTACCGCCATGACTATTTTCTTTAGTGTGCTTACCGTTATAATTATGCCGCTTCAAGGAATAGGACAAGGCGCCCAGCCAATCATTGGTTATAATTACGGAGCAAAAAAATATGACCGTGTTAAACATTGTTTTAAATTGGCGCTTCTCGCCTGTACCGGCCTTCTTTGCGCCGGATTTATAGTTACAGAAATCGCTCCGGGATTTTGTTTTTCATTATTTAGCAAAGATACCGGTTCTTTGCGTAATCTTGGAATATTGACAATGAGGATATGCACAAGTATGTTCCCCATTATCGGAATACAAATAATGGGAAGCCAATTTTTTCAGGCTATCGGGAAGCCTGTTCAAGGAATTATTTTGAGTCTTTCACGGCAAATTCTGTTTTTCATTCCGGCGCTTTTATTTTTGCCTGTGCTGTTTGGTATGATTGGCACTCGGGAGGTTTATGGTGTCTATTGGTCTTTTCCGGTAACTGATGTTTGTTCCGCGATAATATCGGTGATTTTTATATATATTGAATTTAAGCATTTGAAAGACTTGGATAAAAAAGTTTGAAAAATGCCGTAATACGGCGCCAACAAGGTCAGCGAATGGCTCATCTCCCTGATACCCTCCGTAACCCTTTCGACTCCCCTGCTGGTAGGCTTCGTGGTAACCCTGACCTTCCTCTTCCTGGTGATAATCCCCGTGGCCCCTTCCCTGGTCACCTTCATGTCCCTGCCGATCATCTCCCTGGCGGCGGCGGATTGGGGGGTAGCCCGCAACGAAGTGCGGGCGTAGGGCGCTGAAGATGTTTATGGGGGCGGTAGCCTGGTCCCGCGCTACAAAACAGCGTTTAAGCTGTTTTGCCTGACGTCTACTGCCCGCTTAGCCGCATAAGGTAAGGAAACGAGCTTGCGGTCGCTTTTTCGCCTTTACGCGCTCAATGTTTCGCGCGCCGTTATCGGGCTGGGGCGCGGCGATGATGCCCCTATATGCCGGTAACGACATGGAAAACAGCGCCCCCTTCATAATGAAGAATCATTGTAAACATGGCAAAACTCAAGGACAGCCACGAAGCCACCAGCGTATGTAAAAGCGGCCCTGGTTAGCGGGCGGCGATAGACACAGGCGGCGAAAAAATGTCATCATAAAGCATGGCTTCTGAAAAGTTAGGTGGAACGAAACCGTCGGTTGAGATACCTATAGAGAATTTGCGGATGACCGCGTCGCTTGCTCATCTTAATGTTGACGAGGCGGAGTTGGAGGCGGCTTTGCCCGCTTTTCGCGGGATGCTTTCGTACTTTGCCGCGATGCAGGCGGCGGACTGCGATGAAAAAGCGTTTGGCGGCAGGATTGACGGGCTTTCTTTTTCTGGAGAAAGCGTAGATTCCACCCAGTTTAGGGCGGACGCGCCGGCAGCGGCGGTTCCGCGTGAAAATTTAACTGAAACCATGCTGGATAATTCAGGCGAGAGGGACAGTCATTTTATCGTTGTCCCGAATGTTTTATAGTTTTGTAAAAATATAGAGGAAATTATGATACTGCCAGCGGGATACGAGCCATATTTTAAGGAATGGGAGGATAAAATCGGCGCGTTTATCGAATTCGCGCCTGAGAAAGCGTCCGCCATCCCAAAAACCGCGTCTCCGCTGTCGGGCTTGCCGTTTGCCGTCAAGGATAACATCGCCGTAAAGAATTTTTCGTTAAGCTGCGGTTCCAAGCTGCTCAGTGGCCTTAAAGCGCCGTAC
>JAITAE010000238.1 GCA_031284295.1 Spirochaetaceae bacterium | reverse complement strand
TTCTGTGAATGGCTTGCCTCCGAAGGGCCGGATATACTTTGCGTTCAGGAAACAAAAGCGGAGCCCGGACAGCTTTCCGGCAGCCTGAAGAATCCGGCCTGCCGGGACGGCGGGGTGTACAAATCGTATTGGGCAAGCGCCCAAAAAAAAGGCTATTCGGGAACGGCAATATATACAAAAGCGGAACCGCTTGACGTGCGGATTTTGGGGATAAAGGAATTTGACAACGAGGGGCGGGTCTTGCAGGCTTTTTACAGGGACTTTGTGTTAATATCGGCCTATTTCCCGAATTCACAGGACGGCGGCGCGAGGCTGCCCTACAAACTTGACTTTTGCGCGGCCATGCTGGAACTTTGCCGGGCGCTTGCCGCGCGAGGGCAGAGCTTTATACTTTGCGGCGATTACAACATAGCCCACAAACCGATTGATCTGGCGCGTCCAAAGGAAAACGAAGGGAACGCGGGGTATTTGCCGGAAGAACGCGCGTGGATGGATACATTTACCGGCAGCTCTTTCATCGATACGTTCCGGTACTTTCACCCCGGCGAACCGGATAACTATACATGGTGGTCATACCGCGCCGGCGCGCGCGGCAAAAACATTGGATGGAGGATAGACTATTTCTGTATGGACAGTCCTCTTGTAAAAAAACTCAAATCGTCCGAAATATTGCGGGATGTTACGGGCTCCGATCATTGCCCCATAAAAATAACGATCGAAAATAATGATTGAAGGATACGGAGGATAATCATGAAAATTAAATACAATTCGCCGGTTGTTTTGACATTCGTTTTTTTATGCGCGATAATTCTGTTTTTGAACCAAATGCTGTTTCATAATTTGATACAGTACTGGTTTTCCGTGCCGGGCAAGGGCGGGTTTTCCTCATCAAACCCGCGCAACTGGGTAGACCTGGTAAGCCATGTACTTGGGCACGCAAACTGGAATCACCTGACCGGCAACCTGCTGATAATCCTGATTGTGGGGCCGATGCTGGAAGATATTTATGGTTCAGCCGCGCTCATGCTGATGATGTTTATAACGGCTTTTATCACGGGCGGCATAAATGTCCTGTTTTTTTCTACAGGACTGCTGGGGGCCTCCGGCATCGTTTTTATGATGATACTGCTCGCCTCGTTCACCAATTTTCGCAAGGGCGAAATCCCGCTCACATTTATACTCGTGTTGATATTCTATATCGGGAACGAGGTGATCTCGTCACTCAACAATGACGGCATAGCTCACTTTGTGCATATAATCGGCGGCTTTTGCGGCAGCGTATTCGGGTTTTTCCGAAAAACGCCGCCTGCCCCGCCCCGCGTTTCAGGTTAGCCGCGCAGATACCACTTGCCGCCGTTCACCACGTAGACACCGGCCATCCGGTTCATGCTGACGTAGCAGCGGTAGAACGATTCGCCCAGCGACCATTCGGAAATCAGCGCGTTGCGGCCCACGGTGATGGTTTTTAATGGATTGCCGATAAACGCGTACTCGTCTATTTTAACGCCGCCGGGAATCGTAAGCTGAATCAGTTTGTTGTTTTTGAACGCGTAAGCGCCGATGTACTGTACGGAAGCCGGTATATCAAGCGCGTCCAGTTTGTTGTTCGCAAACGCTTCGTTGCCGATGTACCGTAAACTTTTGGGGAATTTTACGCGGCCTATCCGGTTGTTGATGAAAGCCTTTGCGCCTATGCCGCCCAGATCCGGGGGCAGTTCTATCGACGTAAGGCGGTTATTCGCGAAAGTCAAATCGTCAATCGATTCGATGTATTTTGGCAGCGAAATGTTTGTCAGTAAATTGCCGGCAAAAGCGCCCTGGCCAATCGATGTAATCGAAACCGGGATAACAACGCTGGTCAACTTATTGTTAGAAAACGCCCATCCGCTGATGCTGACGACCGTGTTTGGAATAGAAATGTTTGTCAGGTTGTTGTTACGGTACGCCGCGTACTTTATATTTGTTACGGTTTCCGGTATTTCAACTACAGACAGCCGGTTAAACGCGTAAGTATAATCGTTTACCACGCTGATTTTTGAACTTCCGGGCGACGGTTCGGCGGATTCGCCGTCCTGGGTTTGTCCGGACAGCAACACCGCGCCGCATAAAATAAAAAGGGATTTTAAAAACGATTTCATCTTTCTCCTCTAAAAGTAAAATTAGAAGAGCTTGTTCAAACCTCCCATTTGAAGAGCTCATATACCCATGCAGGTACCAACGGCAACAGCCGTATCTATCATATAATGATCTGGCGGGACGGTTTTGATTTTTTCCGCCGGCACATCCAGACTCACGGAACCTACGCGGCTACCGTCAAGGCACACCATCCTGCCGTAATGTCCGCGCGCCAATAGTTCCGCCGCGGCGGCCCCCAGCGATGTGGCCAGCACCCTGTCGGAAGCGCTCGGTATCCCGCCCCGCTGTGTATAACCCAGCACGGTGGCCCGCGTCTCCATCCCGGTTTCCCGTTCAATCTCGCGGGCCACGCGGTACGCTACGGAGGGTGAGCCCTCCTCCTGCCGCCGCCGTTTACGGTCCTTTTTATCCATCAGCGCCTCTTCTTTTGAAAGCGCGCCTTCAGCGACGACAACGATAGAAAAACTCTTGCCGCTACGCGCCCTGTCTTCCAGGTGGCGGGCAATAACATTTATATCGTAAGGCAGTTCGGGCAGCAGGATTATATCCCCTCCGCCCGCGACGCCCGCGTACAAGGCCAGCCAGCCGGCCTTATGCCCCATAAGCTCTATCACCATAACGCGGCTGTGGCTCTGCGCCGTGGAGTGGAGGCGGTCTATCGCCTCGGTAGCGATGTCAAGCGCCGAGCTAAAACCGAAACTCAAGTCGGTGCCCACAATATCGTTGTCAATCGTCTTTGGAAGCCCTACGACGTTCAGACCTTCCCGCGCCAACAGGCAGCCTGTGGTGTTTGTGCCGTTGCCGCCCAGCACGACAAGACAATCGAGCCCCAAAGCGCGGTAATTTTCTTTTATCATCCCGACTTTGTATTCTCCCAAACTATTATCAGTATCTTTGGAACGGGACTTAAAAGGCTTTTCGCGGCTTGACCCAAGTATTGTGCCGCCCCGTGTAAGTATCCCCCAGAAATTCTCAGGTTTAAGAAGAAACGTGTTGTTTTCCAGGAGCCCCCGGTACCCGTTGGCGATACCTATGATACGCATACCGTAGCGGTCGTAAGCCGGGCGGCATACCCCTCTGATAGCGGCGTTCAGACCGGGACAGTCCCCGCCCGCCGTCAGAATCCCAAAAGTTTTTGTAACGCTCACATTTGCCATAGAGATGTGAATACCAGAATAACAGATGAAAAGTTATTTAGGAAGTAAGCGCCGTCCGTGATTTTCGGGGTGGAGAGGAAGTTACAGGAGCGGGCCGCCCCGCTGCTATTGCTGGTACCTGATGCCGATGCCCGCGCCGAGTTCAAAGTGAATGATATCCGCCATAATTGTCATATCCAGCTTGAGGCCGTTGTAGAAATTTAAAGCGATGCCCCCGTGCAGGTTAAGGTTTATGCCCACCTTGTCGATCCAGCCCGTAATGCTCTCGCTGGTCGCAACAAAGGTCATATTGCTTCCGGACTCCGCCTCCAGGATTTTGGCAAAGTCGTTCAGGCTCTTGTCGCTCCAATCTTCAAGGTTGTTTTCGCTGCCGCCGCTTGTTACTTTGACATCGCCGCCGCTTCCAGCGATCTGATAGCCTGTTTTTGTCAGGGCCACGCCCAGCCGGGCTCCACCAAACACGGTAAAGCGCGGCTCCCAGAATTTTTTGGCGATATGCAGCTTGGCGTCAAAGACCCAGGCCTCCCAAACGGGCCCTACGGTAGCATCGCCCGATGTAGTTACAGAACCCGACGCCGGAGATAAAGTTATCGCGGATTTGGACCGCAGCCCGCCGGTTGCGCGGCTCGCTTCAAAACCCATGGATATGGCGGGTACGAGGCCCCAGTCGCGTATAATTTCCCAGCGGAAATCAAGGCCGTAAACGACGGCCTCGTAGCTTATATTATTCTTGAAGATAGGTATGTAAGGCAGCCAGCCCCATTTGACCCCGATATCGAACGGCATCGTTCTGAATCCGCCTATCCGGGTGTTGATCACATAGGCCGGCAGCAGTTGTTTGTCCGCGAACCCGTCGTCAGCCTTGTAATCGAAATTCTCCAGCAAAACATTCAGCTTGTCCAGTTTTACGGTTGTCGCCCCGGTGGCGATACCTATTCCCCAGTGCGGGGTTATGTCGATAAGCTGGCCGATATAGGCATCCGACCAGTCAAGCCCTATGGACGCGAGAAAAGGCAGCGCTCCCGACATATCGTCCGAAAAATCGCCAAGATCGTCCGCAATATCCCTTATATCCAGCGTCTGTGTAAACCCACGCGCGGGGTTAACAAAAAAAAGAGTCACTACAACGGTTGTAACGAATAAAGGCCTAAGTTTCATACAGATTCCTTAAATCAAAGGTACCCTTTTTTATCGGAGATTTTTCGGCGTAAATCTATTATTTTTCGATTATTTTGGTATGTTATCAAAAAACCCGCCGGCGGACCCTGGCGAATCACAAGGACAACACCTCCGCTACCGGCATATATAAACTTACTGTAGGCCTATTGTTCCGCCCGGCGATAATTTATTCTATGATTAGCCTGTTCCAAAACTCGCCTTCTACAAGTTAAAGAGGGGAAAGCCGCCGCCGGCAGGATGTTTGCCGGACTATTGCCTGAATACACACTTTTTGGCCACATCCCCGCGTACATAGCTTGAAAATTATTGAGTATTGTATAAAAATACGAAATACCATAGTTTATGGGGATTTCCGGGGCGTGGCGCGCTGGAAACACAAAATTTTTCTATAGTCAAAGAGGTAAAATGCTATGAAAAGATTTTTTAAAATTGTTAGTGCCGCGATGGTCGCGGCATCCTTGCTGACGGCTGTGGGCTGCTCGAAAAAAGGGGGAGCGTCCGATACAATCAAGATAGGCGTTTACG
>JAITAE010000210.1 GCA_031284295.1 Spirochaetaceae bacterium | reverse complement strand
TGTTGGAATAGATTCCCATTCCTTATTGGAATGAAAACCTATTCCTTGTTGGAATAGATTCCTATTCCAATAGACCTACGAAACGGTGAGCGCCGACTCCGATTTGATGGTGCGCGGCTCTTTGAGGGCGATTTTCCGCCGCCCTATTTAATCAGCGCTTCCCTATCAATCCCTCTAGGGAGCAATCAAATAGCGGGGGTGGCGGAATAACCGGCTGCGCCGGTTATTTCCGGAGTTTGCGCCGTAGCGCTACGCGCTGCTTACCGCAAACTCCAGGCGGTGTTGGCGGGGGTGGCGGATTGGGGGGTGGCGGAATACCGCGCTTGCGCGGGTTGGAGCGCTGGGGGGCGCGGCGTTTTTGCCCTTTTGTGCGGGTGACGGAATGTAAAACCGCGCCCCCGTGTCGCCTACCGGCAGGCTTGTAAAAGTCCGCAAGGCGCTACTATAGTTAAAGGTGTGGTGAGCTTTTACTTCACACTTGAACGGATAGATGACGGGTTTTTGGCGGGGACGGCGCTGCGTTTTTCCGGCGCTAAAGGCGGGTTGCCTGATTACCGGCGCTACACGGGCATCGAGCGCGAGGCGCTTAGGGAATTTCTGGCCGAACACAACAGGCAGGCGCGGGGGTTTTTTGTCGATTTTGGGGATGGAGGCGCGGAGAAAAAGCCGGGCGCGCTGGTATTTAACCCGGAAAGCCGCCTGATAGAACGGCTTTTGAAAGCGGGGTTGCTGCGCAACGTCGGGGGCGAATCTCTGAACGCCGCGGATGGCTTTTTCCGTTGCGCGTTAAAGCTGAGTTCACTTGACATCGCCGCCGTCAAAGCGGCCCTCGTGTTGGAGGATGAGGCGGGCGGCATAATCGAAGGCGGCGGTAATACTTCCGGGGCCTTTACCGTTTACGGCGCGCCGCTTGTCGTGGCGGGAAACACCGTCTACCGCGTCGAGGACTTAGGCCCCCGATGGACGGAAACCGCTTTTCTTAACGCCGTCATTCAAAAAACGGAACTGAGCGCCTTTCTCTCCCTTGTTTTTTCACGTTTTACGGGTATGCCGCTTATTTACGAGGGCTGGGCCGTCCGCAAGGCGCGTCCCGTCCAGGCGCTTCCCGCCCTGCTGTTCATGGAGATCGACCGCTACGGCTACCTGCACATACGGCCAATTGCCTACCTGCAAAACTTTCCGCCGCTGTTTCTGGAAAACGAAGAGATAGTTTCGGTGGTAAACATGAACGAAACGGAAAAAAACATAGGCATATCGGAGATTGTATTCCCGGAAGATTCAGGCGATATTCTGCGCGGGCTCTTGTTAAAAGGGAACAAGACAGCCAAGAATATGCTGCACGAGGAGAATGGGCGCTTCATACTCGCGCCTGATTTCGCGAAGACTTTCTTTGCTGAAAACATCATAGAGCTTACCCGCCGCTTCGTGCTGCTGCAAACCGCGGTGTTGAAAGACTACCGGCTCAATTTTTCGCGCCCCAAGGTGCGGCTTTCCATGGGACGGGGCATAGACTATCTGTCCGGCACTTGTGAGATAGAACTCGAAGGAGAGGCCTTCTCGTTTCAGGATTTCATGCGCGAGTACAGGAATTCATCGTTCATCACGCTGGCGGACGGTTCGCGCACCTTCCCCGACAAGCGGACGATGGATAAACTGGACAGACTCGTCTCGGCGCTGGACGGCGGGGCCGTCGAGCTCTCATACTTTGACATCCCGCTGCTGTTGCAGGATGATAATTTTGAGGTTGAGGGGGCCGCGTGGGAAGACGCCCGCCCGTTCTTTACCAACTACAACGGTATCGCATCCCGTTCCGGCGAATGGACGCTGGCGGAAGGCTGCCTGCGCCCTTACCAGGAGTACGGCGTCCGCTGGCTGGACTACCTGCGGGATTACGGGATGGGGGGATGCCTTGCGGACGAGATGGGGCTTGGTAAAACGATTCAAGTGATAGCGCTGCTCCGTTTCCTGTATGCGGCGGCTGCCGAAGGGAAGGGTGGACGGGGCGGAACGCATAGCGCGCCGTGCCTTGTTCTGTGCCCTAAGTCCGTAGTGTTCAACTGGGAGGCCGAGATACGGCGTTTTGCGCCGGAACTGCCGGTTTCCGTGCATTACGGGGCGGAACGCGACTTTTCCGGCATAAAGCCTGACGAATTCAGTGTGATTCTCAGCACTTACGCGACACTGCGGCGGGATGTGGAGGAATTCGGGACGATAGAATTTCTGTACATCATCCTTGATGAATCGCAGAACATCAAGAATCTTGCAAGCCAAACAGCCGCCGCCGTGATGAGCCTAAAGGCAAAACACCGCCTTGCCATGAGCGGCACTCCGATAGAGAACAACCTTTCCGACCTGTACAGCCTGTTCCGCTTCCTTAACCCGGCCTTTTTCGGTTCTCAAAAACAGTTCCTGTCCCGCTACCTTCACCCGATCCAGGATGATAATGACGAGGACGCGCTGCATGACCTGAAAGCCCGCATATATCCGTTCATGCTGCGACGCTTGAAACGGGATGTGCTGCGCGATCTGCCGCCCAAGACGGAGGAAACCGCGTTCATCGAGCTTCCGGCGGAACATCTTGCCGTGTACCACAGGCGGCGGCTTGAGTACAAACGGCTTATCGACGGCATAGTGGCAAGCGGCGAATACAACAAGCAGGCTTTCTTTATTTTCAAAGCGCTTTCCGAGCTGCGCCGGCTGGCATCGGCCCCGGAATCGGGCGGCGACTATGCCGGTATCTCGGAAAAACGGCGTTATTTGACTGATGTAGTGGCCGAGCTTGCGGAAAACGGCCATAAATGCCTGATTTTTACGAACTTCTTGGCGAATGTCGAGAATGTAAGCGGTGATTTGACGGTGCGTGGCATAGAAAACATCACAATGACCGGTTCCACCAGCGACAGGCAGACGCTTGTACACCGTTTTCAGACGAATCCCGACGTAAAAGCCTTCGTGATGACGCTGAAAACGGGAGGCACGGGTCTTAACCTTACCGCGGCGGACTACATTTTTATCATGGACCCGTGGTGGAACGCCGCCGCGGAGATGCAGGCCATAGACCGCGCTCACAGGATCGGGCAGGAAAACCCAGTGTTTTGTTACCGTTTAATCGCCCGCGACACGATAGAAGAACGGATACTGGAACTGCAAAAACGCAAGGCCGATCTTGCCGCGTCCCTGCTGTCGGACGATGCCGGCTCTCTCAAGGCTCTTTCGCCTGAGGATATCGCGTATCTTGTGGGGGGTGAGTAATGATTACAGTGCCGGAAAAGATCGAAATACGAAAGGCACCGCTTGGAGGTAAACTGCTGAAAGAAACGGAAGAAAATATACGGTGCTATTTTAATGTGGATAATTCGACTCTGGATACGGCTGACAATCTGTACAGGGATTTTTTTGGCAGGAGTATGCACGGGAAATACAAAGCTGAAAAAATTGAGAACGCGGTAGATGATTTTTTGTTCAGTGCCGCCGGTTCGTTTGAAAAATGGTTTTCTTCGTTCACCCCCGAAGCACAGCGAATCATTTATGCGGTAACGTTTGAAGAATTCGTCTATATTGATACGCTTGAAAAAGCGCTAAACATAAACATAAAAACTATAAATGAAAAATGGCACGATAAACGTTTGGATCATGATTACAATTTGAAATTCATTTCAATATCCAGAAGCTATAATGATTTCTATTTTTTCCGCATAAAACCGCTTTACCGTGCCGCACTTCTGCCGCAGTTCACCCCGCCGCCCGAAGCTCTGCTGGAAAATTGCGTGTGCGGCGAGGAACCCGGCGCGGCGGTGTATAACAACAGCGCGGAAATTGCCGAGCCTATGCATCTTTTATGCGAAGCGGTGAACGAGATTTTGAGCGATACGCAGACGGAGAAAAATTTTTTCCGGCCTTTCACAAAAAAGGATATTGGCAAACTTTACACATCTTCCGGCTTTTTGCCTTTTCCGTTTGAAACGGAAAAGGCGCTCGCCCCGTACTCGCCGGCGGCAGCCGATCTGCTCGCGCGGTTTATGCTTCTTCTTACGAAAGCAGATTACCTGCCGGCATCAAAAAACGCGGTGGAGACTTTACGCGCTTATTTAAAAAAATTTTTTGGTTTGACAGATTCAAAAAATAAAAATAATGAATGCTGGGTTAACGATACAATTGAATACGGTATGTTTTTTGGCCATTTGAATAAGGCTGGAATATTTAACTATTACTATAGGATGCAGATAAATATTTTTTATCTGCGGCATACGTTGATGAACTGTCTATTTGCTATTGCGGAAGACGGGCGCGCATTCGACGCCGCTGCTTTGGTAAAGCAGTTAAAGTACTCAGGAAAATGGTGTTCTCTTTTTGCAAAAAGAGAACTGGAATACTTAAAGATAAAGGCGAATAAAATATATATTTTTGAAAAAGAAATAAGCAAAGAGTCATGGGAATATTTCCGGCCTGAATATACGCTGTATTTTGATTTTATAGAAAAACCGCTTTTGTTGGGATACTTTTACCTTTGCGCAAGCCTTGGGATACTTGAAATAACGCAGTCGATGCCGCCGCTTACCTGCGAGTATAGCGGTAAAAAGACCCCTTTCTCGGTTTTCGACAGCCTAAAAACGGTAAAGGTTACGGAATTCGGGCGATGGTGCCTGGGTCTTAGCGACAAACTGCCGGAAATGAAAAAAAGCAAGTACGAGGCGATAGCGGATAATGAACTGTTTCTTGTTACAGTGAGCGGAAAGTCACTTGAACATACGATCTTCCTTGACCGGATAGGTGAAAAACTGGGCGAAGACAGATGGCGTATAAACCCGTCAACATTAATTTCAGGCTGTGAAAACAAGAGCCAAATTGAGGATCGTATAAACAAATTTCATAGATTGATAGACCCAAACCCCGCGCCGCATTGGGAAAAACTGTTCAAAACGGCGCTTGACCGCACGAATTTTTTGGATAATCAGTCTATAGACGCGCTTGTTTACCAACTGCCGTTTGACAGCCCTGAGAAACGGGAAATATCCGCGGAACTTCTTGCCGCCCCGGAACTAAGCGGCATCGCGATGAGGGCCGAAGGCGGCTTGCTGGTGGTTCCGTTCCGGAACGAAAAACGTTTCTACGCTCTGCTCGCCGCGCACGGCATAGCTCACTTTGGTACCTGACGATGAAAAACTCCATCCGCCTGTCATTATTCATTATTTACTGCCTCATTTTTTCAAGCCGTCAGATGGTTGCGCCGCTTGATACGCCCCACGACGGCTTGATCAGCAAAACCATATCCGCCGAACTCCTGCGGGGCAAACTGTTGAACGACGCTCAGTTTGAAAACTTAAGTCCGAGCCTGATGCCGGACAACGCGGAACTGAAAGCGATTTTTGCGGAAAACAGCGCATCCCTTAAACCGTCCATGCTTGTGGAAAGCCTTTACCTGTACAAAAAACCCGCGCCGTTCAGCAAAGCCGCGTGGACCAAGGCTGAAAAAACAGCGGTGTTGAATATTCTTGTCTCGGTAAGTACGCTTGCCGGAATTCAGTACTATTCACGGAGCCGCGGCGCGATGCGGACTTTTTACGAAAAATCCGCGGTAATAAAGGACCCGAGGCAAAAGGTTATTCAGGACGATCCTGTTTTTTCCCCAGATGAACTGCCATCGGGCCTTACGCTTTACGCAAGGCAAAAAGACTTAAGCATGGGCGACAATGTGTACCGCTACGATTATTTTATCAGTGATGACGCTTTAATTTTTACGCAAAAGAATTGTAACGCTATCAGTTATGGCATAGTACCGCTTGCCGCAAAAGAAAAGCTCTGCACAATTTCCGCCGTCATCGACGCCGGTGAATACTTTTTGATATACGCCGCGAGTATGACCAAAGCTCCCCAGTTTTCCGGCCTTAAAAAGAAGGCCGGCGATTCGTTTGGATCCCGTGCCGAAGCTCTGATAAAATGGCTCACGCAAAGAATGGATGGCGCGGGTACGGAATGAACGGACCGGACGCGCTGTATCTGTTGAAGTTTGGCGAACTCACTCTGAAAGGCGGCAACCGCGAAACCTTTATCAAAGTTTTGATGAGGAATCTTTCCGTGATGCTGCGCGGGACGGGAGCGTCCGTCACGAGGACTGAAGGGCGTTTGTATGTAAGCTGTTCCATAGAAAAGCAGCTTGCCTGCGAGTCCGTATTTTCAAGGCTTGCCGGTATAAGCGGCTGGGCCAGGGCGCGCAAAAGCGAAAAAACTGTAGAGGCGCTTATGGCCGCCTCCGTGGACGAGGCGCGCCTTTGCCGTGACGGCGGCGCACGTTCCTTCAAGGTGGAGGCGCGGCGGACGGACAAGAGTTTTCCGTTAAATTCTTACCAAATTTGCTGCATGGCGGGGGATCGGATAACGAACGCGATGCCCGCTTTCAAAGTGGACGTTCATTCGCCGGAAGCTACGATAAACATCGAGGTACGGGAACGCGCCTACATATACGGCACGGCCCGGCGCGGGCTGCGCGGGCTGCCGGTGGGAGTATCGGGGCGCGGGATGCTGCTGCTGTCCGGCGGCATTGATTCGCCCGTTGCGGGTTACCTGATGGCGCTGCGTGGTATGCGCGTCTTTGCCGTGTACTTTCACGCCTACCCGTACACGCCGGATGAGGCTCGGCAAAAGGTCGTGTGCCTTGCGGAAATTCTTGGCGGGTATGCGATGGGAGTAAACCTGAGCGTTGTTTCCTTTACCAAAGTAGAACAGCGCATAAAGGACGGCACCCCGCTGGAATGGGCCACCGTGCTGCTCCGTATGGCGATGATGGACTGCGCGTCAACGCTTGCCGCAGGCAAGCGTTGCAAATGCCTCATCACAGGTGAAAGTCTCGGTCAAGTTGCCAGCCAAACCATCGAGAACATGACTTGCGCTGAAAGCCGCGCCCGCCTTCCCGTGATGCGCCCGCTTATAGGCTTTGACAAGGAAAGCATTATAAAACGCGCCGTCAAAATCGGTACTTACGAAACATCTATTCTGCCCTATCAGGATTGCTGCGCGATTTTCAGTCCGCCGCACCCCATAATCCACGCCGCGTTGAACGAAGCCGCCGCCCTGTACGAAGGCCTGAATCTAGGCTCCCTATTGGACGAAGCCGTCTCTAAATGCCAAAGCATCCCATAAATTGCAGGTTTACTGGCGCAAAGCAGCGCAAAAACCTACATGTACGGCAGACCGCTAGACGCCTGAATGTGCCGGCAGCTTGCCACGCTTTGCTCATGAACCGCCCCGCCGCGGCGGCGTCTCAAAACTGTTATAGTGTTTCTCCTTAGAAAAGCATAAGGAGGGGGAAGTCGCGGCAACGTAAGTTGCCGACCCCTTCGCTCCAGCCCCGCAAGCGTGGCTTCCGCTACCCTCTCTGCGGTGGCGCTGCCCCAGCAACGCCACCGGCATATTGGTGTTTTACAAGTAGAAGCACTATATAGATCACACTGCGAATTCTATCGCTTTTTTAAATACATCAATGCCGATACGGTCAATCAGCTTCCCAAGCCGTTCACCTTTTGCCGCATTGCTCACAAAAAAATTTACTGTATATTCAATTACTTTTAAAACCGTATCTTTTTCTTTAAGAACAGGCAAAAACGGTTTACCCACACGTATTTCATGCCCGAAACATCCTCCAAAATACATCATGTAACCGTGGCTTGTTCCCCTGATACCTATGTCATTAGCTTCTACTTTGGCGCAATTATTTTTGCAGCCGGTGATAGCAATTTTTAATTTTGCGGGAAGCTCACGCCCAGAATATTTATCGTGAATCTCGTTTGCCAATTCGCCGGTTTCTATTTGACCGAATTTACAAACAGCAGCGCCAAGACAAGCCGATACAGTTCTGACCCTTGGACCTACAGTGGAACTTCTGATGTTGGCATCTGACAATAACTTCTGAACGGCATCCACATTTTCCGCTGTGATATACGGAATTTCTATCTGCTGACGAGTTGTAAAATGAATTTGCCCCTTGCCGTATATATCAGCAATTTCTATCGCTTTTTTTAGATAGCCGGTACTTGTTGTTCCACCGGATGTACAAAGCCGTAACGAGAATTTATCTTTCTGAATCTGTTGAAAAAAACCTTTACCCTTTAGTGCGGCTGTATCGATCTCCACTCTTCGCCTCCGAATATACAGTAAATATGCTTTATGGTAACACATATATTTTTTCATAGTCAAGCAATTTAACTTGTGCAGGTGGAACGATTTCCAGGCCTCGCGCCTTGCGGCATTAGACTTAATGTTGTGGGCTCGCCTAAGCAAGCCGATGAAACATCTGGATTATATAGGGCAGCCGAACTGGGAGGGAAAAATAGAGTATCTGAAGTCAAAAGTGAGGAGCAAAGTGGAACACATATTTTATATAGTGAAGAGGATATTCGGATACCGTAAAGTGGTATATCGGGGAATAGCGAAGAACACCGGACGGCTGTATATGTTGTTTGCGAGTGCGAATCTGTTGAAATGGTCGTGGACAATGAGGTCTGTAAAAGTGTCGGCGGCGTGGCGATAGGGGAAGTCCGTCCTATTTCCCGGGAAGCGGGAAATAGGGAGGAGCGGGAGGGTAAAAAGCCCTGTTAAAGGGGGTAAGAATGCCTGTTATAGGGGCGTATATCATTTTTTTGTCCGATAAACCACCCCCAAAACCATTTCCCCGCAATTAATCAGCGCTTCCCTAGGGCGTGTTCACACAACGCAAAGCAATACAAATACAAGCGAGATAGATAAAAGCGGAAAAGATACGGGCAAGTTTGTCATAGCGGGTGCAAATCCCCCGAAATCCCTTCGGCCGCTGGAAAAACCGCTCCACCCCATTCCTCCTCTTATAAAGGTCTTTGTCATACTTCCACGGATGAACCCGGTTCCGTTTCGGCGGTACCACCGGAGTATATCCCAACTCCCGCGCCATACGCCGGGTTCGTTCGTCTTCATACGCCC
>JAITAE010000199.1 GCA_031284295.1 Spirochaetaceae bacterium | reverse complement strand
GTGTTCCGCATCGTCGCGCGTAGCGCTATGTTGCGGAACTCAAAACTCAGCGGGGAACGCTGAACCCAACTCTACAGACATCCTGCCCCCCCCCCCCCCCCGACTTGCCGAGGCTCAAGTAAGTTAACACCTACAGGGATTTGGTATTAAACCAGACGGTATTATAAATTTCCTTATCCGATTGAGCCTACGTTCAAACTAATACAACGCTCAAGATACCGCGCGGCTTGCCGCGTGGAGGCTCATTTCGGCAGCCTGTATTTTGGTAAGTCCGCAAACTCCCAAGGTTTGCGTAATAAACCCGTTTGCGCGACAGACACCACTGCGAAAAAATAATCCACCTTCCGCTGAATTTGTCCGTTTATCTTTCCACATGATTTTTCGGCATTTCCTTCCTTTACTTGCGCCCCGCCTGGCTGGTAGAATGGTTTATACAGAAATTTCATGAAAACCATAAAGCTCGTAGTTTTGCTGGGAAATCCCGGCAAAATGTACGAAGGTAACAGACACAACGCGGGCCGCCTTCTAGCCGGCAGCCTGCGCCCCGCTCCCCGGTGGCAGGCTAAATTCAAGGGGCTTTACGCGCCGGTGAATTTGGCGGATTTTTTCGGGCAAGAGGCGGACGGTTGCGGCAGCCCGCGGGAAAAGGCGCATTTCTTGATGCCCGAAACATACATGAACCTTTCAGGCGAGTCCGTTCAAGCCGCCGCGGGCTTCTACAGGATTCCGTGCGATCAGATTCTTGTCGTACATGACGAACTGGAACTGCCGCTGGGGCAGGCCGCCTTCAAAGAAGGCGGCGGTTTGGGCGGGCACAACGGACTGCGCTCGATAAAGGCCTGTTTTGGTTCCGCCGATTTTTGGCGGCTGCGGATAGGGATAGGCAGGCCGGGCGGCAGGAAAGACCCTGATGCCGATATTTCCGGCTGGGTGCTTTCCGATTTTACACCCTGTGAGGCCGCCGTGCTGCCGCAGGTTCTGGACGCCTGCGCCGGGGCGCTGATTCAAGCCCTGCTAACCGGCCCCGATTCGCTGCTCCCCGAATGGAACAGGAAGCGGATCTTCCAGTCCGGCGCGGCATAGTCATGCCTCCATCCACACGATCACTGCTACGGTCCGGTTCCGCACTCTCACTTTTGACCCTTGTTTCGCGGGTGTTGGGCCTGTTGCGCGAGATGACCAAGGCCGCCCTGCTCGGCACCAGCGCCCTTTCCGACGCGTTTTCCGTCGCGTTCCTGATACCGAACCTGTTCCGCCGCCTGTTTGCGGAAGGTTCAATATCGGCGGCCTTCATTCCAACATTCAAGGGCTACCTGATGGAAGGCGATGAGCAAAAGACCCGTGAATTCCTGTCCTGTTTCTGTACTTTTCTATCGTTCATTGTCAGCCTTGCGGTTGCGGCGGGAATTCTTGCCGCGCCGTTCATAGCGCCGTTATTCGGGAAAACCGAATTTAACGAAACCGTCTTTTTAACCCGCATGATGTTTCCGTTTCTGGCCTTCATCTCAATCGCCGCGTTTTTCCAGGGTATTTTGAACAGCGTCCATGTTTTTGTGCCGTCCGGCTTTGCACCCATCATACTGAACATCGTTACAATCGCGTGCGCCTGGCTGCTGCGCCCGTACACAAAGAATCCCGCGCGCGCGATAGCGATAGGCATACTGATAGGCGGCTTTCTGGAGGCGGCGGTTCAGGCTCCCTTCGTGTTCAGGCGGGGTTTCCGCTTCTTTTTTACCGGCCTAAGGGCCGCCTTTCAAAACCCGGGTACCAGGGCCGTACTGCGTTTGATAGCTCCGACCATAATCGGCATGGCGGCCTACCAGCTCAACGACATTGTATCGACGGCGCTTGCGCGGCGGGCGGGCGTGGGCATTGTTTCCAGTTTGCAGTACTCCCTCCGTTTACAGGAACTGATGCTGGGCGTCTTTGCCGTTTCTATCGGAACCGTCATGCTGCCCAACCTTTCTGAGTACGCCAAATCGTCAAACTGGGACATGTACAACAAGCGGCTTGCGTCGGCGCTCGACCTGATCGCGCTCATCACGATACCTGTAACTTTTTTTTCACTTATCCAGGGCGATATTATGATACGGCTTTTGTTTCAGGGCCTCTCTTTTGGTGAAGAATCGGTGCGTCTGACGCTGACCGCGTTCAACTTCCATATAGCCGGTCTCTATTTTATCGCGCTCAACCGGATAATCGCGCCCGCGTTTTATGCCCGGAACGACGCGGCCTCGCCTACAAAGGCGGGAGTCTTTTCGTTTGCGGTAAATATCGCGCTGGCCGCGCTGCTTGTTGGCCCTATGAAGGGAGGCGGGGTAGCCCTGGCGCTGTCCGTGTCAGGCGCCGCCAACACCGCCGCGCTGTTCGTGCTTTTTAGTAAAAAGACTCAAGGCGGTATGAAAGGCCTTTTGACGAAAAGGGGCGCGTATCTGCTGAAAATAACGGTATTTTCAGTAATCGCCATTATCCCGGTGCTGCTGTTTAACAAATACCTGTCGGGTTTTTTCATGCGGGTAAACGCGGAAAACCGTTTTGTTACTTACGCGGTTCCGCTGTTCATAACGCTGCTACTGTTTGCGGGAACCGGCGCGCTGCTCTTGCTGGTTTCAAGGGGCCTGAGCGGAAAGCGTTCGGTATGAAAACAGCCGTCCGCCCGCCGGAATCGCAAGGGTCGCGGCGGCTCTGGTTATCCCGGAAGCCCGGCACGATTAAACTTTGCGGATTCACTTTTGGTATTTGGGCGCATTTTTGGCGCAAAGCGCCAAAAACCGGGCTTTCCGCTATAATAACGCCGGTCGGCGTTATTCCGCTTCAATCCCTTGCGCAGCCCGTGGTAGCGCGGCCACAGGCCGCGTTGCTTTTTCCCACTATGGCAGCGCTAAAGGTCTGTATGCAATACCTATCAAAATACAGGTTGATGAAATGAACCTCCCCGCCGCAGAGCTGCGGGGTATCTTTGTAAGCATTGCAATTATTTACGAGGCTCGTTCTGTAAGGAAATTTATAGTACGGGGGGTTTACTACCATTTTTTTGTACGTGTTACTGATTCTAACCGCCGCAGAGCGGCGTGGTATTAAACCCCAAAGCAGAATAAAACTACCAATGATAACTTCTTACCCTATAAGGACTTAGCGTAGCGGTCTAGTGGGGTATGTTTTTTACGGTTTGCGGGT
>JAITAE010000113.1 GCA_031284295.1 Spirochaetaceae bacterium | reverse complement strand
GCTATACGGCGGTTGTCAGTCATCGTTCGGGCGAAACCGAGGACACCTTTATCGCGGACCTTGTCGTTGCGCTCGAAACCGGGCAGATCAAGACCGGTTCCATGAGCCGCACCGACCGCGTCGCAAAGTACAACCAGCTTATGCGGATAGAGGAAGAACTGGAAGGCGCCTGCGATTATGCCGGTAAAAGCGCCTTCTACAACCTGCGCCGCCTGTAGTTGAAGCGGATATATACTGCTTTAGGGATGGAATTTAACAATATCCCTGTGAAATTCAGGGCAAGGTTTGCGGCGCAAATCCGTCTGCGTAGCAGCCCCCATTGCGAAAAAGGTAAGGCCTACAAAGATTTGGTATTAAACCAGATGGTATAATAAATTTCTTTACCCGATCGAGCCTTCGCTCAAACCAATGCAACGCTTAAGACACCGCGTCGCAAATTTTGCGCGCTTGCTGTGCGGAGGCTCATTAATCGGGAAAGATACCGGGCCGGGCCCGTCAGTAGAGTATGTGTAGGGGCTGATTACCGTGAACGCCGGTCAACCGTTCGTGAACCGGGTCAACCATTAGATCCATCGCCTCAAGCGGCAACAGCCCCAGGAAAACATCATTCGCCTCCGGTACAACAAGGGCCTGCTGGGTGGTGTTGCGGTCTTTCCTCTGAATCTTCACCGCTTCGGTCTGGTTGTACCGGATGGTGGAACCGTCCGCAAGGGGTGACGCTATCGAACCTTCAACGGCAAGCCCCAGCTTTTGCCGGGAATGTCTTAACAATAAATTGAAGGCGATCTAAAAAGTATGGTGGATAGTAAAGTGGCAATAGGTACGGTCTTAAAAGTCCTCAAATCGACAAAATACAAGATAAGACCGAAACAAACCCACTACGATTGCCTTGAAATAGACGAGTTTTGGACTTATGTAGGGAAAAAGAAGGACAAAATACGGCTTATTTACGCGTATCATAGGGAAAGCGGGGAAATTGTGGCGTTTGTGTGGGGAAAGAGAGATCTTAAAACGGCTAAAAAGTTGAGAAATAGGATAAAACGGCTTGGGATAAGCTGTGACCGGATAGCGACGGATGATTGAGATAGCTTTCTTTCAGCATTTAGAGAAGACCGCCACGAAGTAGGGAAAGAGTACACGGTAGGGATAGAAGGGAACAATTGCCGGTTACGGCATAGGATAAGGCGGGCGTTTCGAAGGGCTTGTTGTTTTTCTAAAAAACTGTTCAACCACTGGAAAGCTTTTAATACGGCATTCTTTTACATCAATTACGGCTTCGTTTGACTACTCATCATACTTTCTGAATCGCCTCCTAAATCCTTAATGTTTTTATGCATCCTTGAGTATTAATACCTAGGCATCCGTGCCAAAAAATCAACTATTTGCTGTTAGCTCCGGTGTGTAGGCCCAAGACTCCGATTTAAAGTCTCTGAAATATGAGTTATTGTCCTATTCCCAGGGGAAGTCATCACCGCCTACCAGCCATTCAACAAACTGGGCGGCGGTGCGCGGGGATCGCCCGTTAAACCAGCGTTCCCAGCGCACCGCGTTTTCCCTGAAACGCTGAACCCTGGTCGCGCTGGCGCCTTGGGGCAGTACCCCGTGCCGCCGCGCTATGAATTCCGCTATACTCAGGTACTCGTCCTGAGACGGGGAGCTAAAAATCACCGTGACGCCGAAACGGTCGGCAAGGGAAAGCTGCTCCTGCATTGTATCGAAGGCCCGCACATCGCCCGAAGACGCGGGCCTGTCGGAACGCGGCTCCTTTACAAGGTGGCGGCGGTTACTGGTCGCGTAGATCACAACATTGGACGGCGTTATTTCTATACCGCCTTCAAGCATGGCCTTCAACATCATAAAATCACCATCTCCCGCATCGAACGACAGATCGTCGATGAACAGGATGAAGCGCAGTCCGCGTCCGGCAAGCATACTCATCACGGCGGGCAGTGTGGCAAGCTCCGCCTTTCGCAGTTCTACAAGCCTAAGCCCCCGATCCGCATACTCGTTACAGACCGCCTTTACCGTGGCGGACTTTCCGCAGCCCCTGTCGCCGTACAGCAGTATGTTGTTTGCCGCGGGTAAATTCTCAGGCGCTTTACCCCCATTGACAGACAGAAACCGTAACGTGTTGGAAATTACGATTTGCCGCTCCTCCGTGTAACCGGACAGGCTGGACAGCCGCACCGGATCGGCATTATCGGCTGGATGTGGTTTTCCGTCCACAATGTAAAACATTTTATGCCCGGCAAAGTCGCCCGCGCCGGTTTTGCGTATACAAGCGGCAAAAACATTAGGCGTCCATACATCGTCCGCTATCCCAGCGGACGATGTACCGCCTGACGACGAACCGCCGCCCGGCATTATGAGCCGCGCCTCCGATTCGATACGCACCAACGCGGCCTGACCTGTCCCGCGAAACAATTCCGTGTAAAAGTCAATCAAACGACCAAAATCAAATACGGCGGCGCGGGACAGGGCCGCAAGATCATTCGCCGCAAGCGCCGTCAAAAAACGGTCCCCGTCCCAATCGCCCCGTTCCGCGGCAAGCGTAAAGTCGTTCACGTCCGCAAGCGCAAGGCTGTAAATGACACGGCAAAACGGCGCTCCGCCGGCATAACGTGCAAAAAGCGCCGTAAATCGCGCCCAGGCTGTTATTAACACGCCGGGTACGCGTTCAGCGTCTTCAACCTCAAGCAACTTAACGAATGCGCACAGCAATGGGTTTTTCTTCAACCCCGAAAATACCGCAAGCCCCTCAAGCGCCTGGCGGGTTGAACAGCAGTACGCCCCGTTGTCCGTCATAAAAACTCCATACTCAGCGATAACGCCGCTCCTCCGCGCTTTTACATTTGATGCACATCAGAGCATAAGGGATAGCCTCCAGCCTGTCCTGGGGTATCATGGTTCCGCACTTAACGCAGCGCCCATACTTACCCTGTTTTATGCGAGTCAGCGCGGACTCAATCTGTTTCAGCCGCTTTAATTCTTTTGTGCCGATGGCTTCAATCATTTTTCTGTCGATATCATCCGATGCAATGTCGGCCAAGTCTTTGGGATCCATGCCCTCGACTATATCCTTAAAGTCATTATTACTAATGACAAGATTGTCGATGATCTCTTTTTTTAACTTCGTAAGGGATTTTTCCATTTTATCCAAGAATTTTTTATCCACGGTTTTACCCTCCATGTTATAAAGTGAAGATAATAGCTTGAAACACGTTTAATTGTCAAGTCTATTCGTATAAATCTAGCTCAAAGCGCCAAATATGGACACATATTCCGGCCAGGCGCCAGGGAAGGTTATTTTCATCCTTCCTCCCTTCTCTCCCCGGGCTATTCATGTTATACACGGTATTCCATTACTGAAAATAGTAAATTGAATCGGCAGGCGCCCGCCTGAAAGTATACCGGAAAGATGATATATCGCCCGCTGTAAAATGCGGAACACATCTTTGCATCGGCCTTCGACCAACTCATACCGTGAATGGACAGGAGAAACGGCACCATAAGACACATTCGAACTATACCGATAAAATTCCTTAATGCCAATAGCCCGGACGTGGTTGCGCACATACAGCAGGGCCAAAACCCCTTATGTAACAGGGAAAAACCGGCATTTTACCTCGATATGGAAGTCGTATAATTTGAGGGGTTCGCCTGAATACACCCTGACATACCGTAGGTTTGGTGCTTCAAGTAAAAATATAGCGTACCTGCCCCGCAACAGGCAAACTTTTTAATGCTCCCCGTTAATGTCAAATCTTTTTTCGCAGTGAAGGCTGTTTCGTAAACCGTCCCAAGTGATATAGTGTTTCTACTCAGAAAAGTATAATGAGGGGAGGACGTCGCGGCAACGTAAGTTGCCGGCCCCTTCGCTCCAAAGCCTACGGCTTTTCCGCTATCCCATCTGCGGGGGACACCCCCAACGCCCCGGCATATTGGTGTTTTACAAGTAGAAGCGCTATAACTTCTATACAGAACAAGCCTCCAGAGGAGTCTCATTTGAGCCGCGGCAAGCGGATAAACGCGTAGGCGTTTATCTTGAGGTTTGTTGCGGGGTATTAAACCAGATATTGCGAATAAAAAATGGGATTGGATTTGGTGTGTCGGGTATAATATGAAGCTGTTATACCGGCTTTTGCGGGTATGAGTGGGAGGCGTGCGGCGTTATTCCACTTCTATCCCTTGCGCAAATATTCGTGTCCTGAATAGGATCTCCGCACGAGAAAACCGGTATTTACTATCGTGCCAGGACACTAGTTGAGGCAAGGATAAGCAGCGACACGTAGTCAATTCGCCCACTACCCATTTTTCTCATAGAGTCCGCCTAAAAAGTTATTCACCCTGGCCAGGCCCGGATGCCAAAAGAGGCGTATTGAATACTCATCCCGTTTTGGGCCGGAT
>JAITAE010000074.1 GCA_031284295.1 Spirochaetaceae bacterium | reverse complement strand
TCTAATAGTTCCGGTTCCAAAAAAAGCCCGTCTGTTCACGAAACAGTGGCCAATACTGAAAACCGCGCCGTTATTTACAGCGAAGAAGACTTTATTAACAACGATTACAAGCATGTGATAAACAAATCCTCTTAAAAGTGAGTAGTGGCCCGCCCTCGACATAATCACGTTTTCCGGGTATCATTATATTTAACTGAAAGATAGCGTTTACATCGCGTATTTGTTAATGTAGAGGAGACAATAATGAAAACCACACTTTCGATTGAAGGAATGACCTGTGAACATTGCGTAAAGCACGTAACGGAAGCGCTACAGGCCATTGAAGGGGTAAAGAAGGCCAAGGTAAACCTTAAAGCCAAAAAAGCTGATGTTGACCACAAGGACAACGTCAGCGTTGACGCGCTCAAGGCGGCGGTAATCGAGGCGGGATTTCAGGTACCGGCATGACATACTCTATAGCCTTTGCCGGTAAGGGCGGCGTCGGTAAAACCACGACTTGCGGCCTTTTTATAGATTACCTGGTTCAGGCCGGAAAGGGGCCGATACTGGCGGTCGACGCGGACGCCAACTCGAACTTGAACGAAGTGCTCGGCGTGAAGGTCGATTTAACGCTTGGCGATCTGCGTGAAGAGATTGCCCGCGCGGAGATGGCGGACCCAAGTCCCATCCCTATCAGTATGTCCAAGCAAGAGTACGCGAATTACAAATTCGGGGACGCGCTTATTGAGCAGGACAACTTCGATATGCTTGTAATGGGCCGTACACAGAGCAAGGGCTGTTACTGTTTTGTAAACGACATCCTGCGTGAACAGATCCGCAAGTATTATATGAATTACAACTACATGGTTGTAGACAACGAGGCCGGACTCGAACATATAAGCCGGGGCATTCTGCCGCCTGTTGATATAATACTGCTCGTCAGCGACTGCTCAAGGCGCGGCATCCAGGCGGTTAGCCGTATCGCAAAGATGGTGGGCGACCTTGACCTTAAGGCCAAAGACATTTGCCTGATAGTGAACCGCGCTCCGGACGGCGTACTGAATGACGGTATAAAACAGGAAATAGAACTGCAAAACTTAAAGCTTATCGGTGTTCTGCCGCAGGATGAACTTGTGTACGAGTACGATTGTGACGGCAAGGCGCTTGTAACGTTGCCCGAAGACGCTCCTGTCAAAAAGGCTTTAAAAACGATAGCGGCAAAACTCGATATGCCATAAAAACCCCGCGTTGCAAGAAAAAGCGTGTACAAATGAAGTTTTGAAACAGCCCGGGCCGGGGGCCGCTTTTACGCGATGTGTCCGTACCGGAGCTTGAACGACAGCTTATTAGCTATGACCGCCGGGTGTCGCTTTTACGCGGTGTGTCCGTACCGGGCATTGAGCGCGACAATTCTTTTGCAGGCGGTGGCAACTGACGGAGAATAGCCGAGCGCGAACATCGCGGCGGCGGCGTTCCCGGCAAGCTCCGTGTCGACAACCTCGGGCACGAGCAGCGTACAACCGCATACATCCGCCTTCAACCTGTTCCAGAGAGGGCTTTTCGCCTGCCCGCCCGAATGACGCATCTCGCGCGCCGGGTAACCGGCCTTGCTCAAAGTTTCAAGCGCCCGCAGTACGCCGTCCGCGATTCTTCGCAGCACGGGATGCAGGGGCGCACCCTCGCCCGCCGCGGCGCGTACCATGTTTTTTAGCGTCTCCTCGTAAGGAATATCCTGCTGACCGGTTTCCAGCCGGTATCGGTCAAATATGCTGCCCGATTCGGGCAGCACGACGCTGACATTCCACAGTCCTTCGACGGCGTGCGGCAGAACGCGCACCGAATGTGCGGCGGCAACGCCGGCGGGCGGCGGCTCTTTCGCGCATACGTTGATCCCTTCGGAACTCCCCGCGCGGTCGCAGACTAGGCCGGGCTCTACCGCGCCGGAGCCGAGCAGCGCCATGATGAAGTCCGGCCCGCCTGAAACTATCGGCAGCCCGGCGGTAAGGCCGCTCCGGTGCGCCGCCTCGCTTGAAACATGGCCGATAGGCGCGCCAAGCGGCGCAAAGGGCGGGAATTTATGTCCGTCCAGCGAAAACACGGCGAACTGGTCCTCGTCATAATAGTACGGACGGTAGTACGGGGTAGGCAGGACAGTTACCGGTTCCGCGCCAAGCCTAGCGGAAAGCCACTCCTGGCACGACAGGAAAAGACTGGTTTTTGCATAGTTTTCAGGTTCATTCTGACGAAAATAGGCGGCGTGTGGCAGAAAGAAACTGTCCACCCTGCCGTCCGGCGCGGCCAATCCGGGTGAAAACCAATGCAATGGCGGCAGCGCTCTGCCGCTAAGCGCGTTCCCCTCAAGCGGCACGAGCGTGGGGCCGTTTCCAGAAAGACAGACGGCTTCAACTCCGGCGGCGGGCGACAGCGCGCGCAGAATCTTTACGGCGCGGTAAAACGCCGCCTCCCAAAGCTCAGCATTCTCCGCCGCGCCCCCTGACGCGCTGTAGGTTTCCCGCGCGAACGCGAGCAAACGCTTCCCGCCGGCAGCGCTTATGTCAATCAGCGCCGCTTTCAACGATGTAGTACCAATGTCGGCGCAGAGGACAGCGCCGCGTTTTTGCGTTTTTCCCATACCGTAAGAGCCTAGGACGTTAACTTTTGTTTGTTAAAGATTTTATGATAATATCGCGGTTATCCAGGATGGACGAAATCGACAGACCCTGATGGAGGCGCGAGATGATTTGCGCGAAAAGTTTTGTAATATCCACAGTTGCGTACCACTCACGCTTGAGCAAGTCCTCGTGATAAACGGCGTTTGTACCGATTATCCGGTGGAAAAGCCCCTCCTCGTAAGCCTCGTCAAAAAATTTAACGGCGTCGCCTGTAAAGAGCGGCAGGCTCACCGCGCACAAGACCTTTTTCGCTCCCTGTTCCTTTAAAAACTTCATCGCTTTCAGCAGGGTGCCCCCGGTTCCAAGCATATCGTCCGCCATAAAAACCGTTTTATCCTTCACATTGCCCAAGAGTTTTATATCGGCAATATTGTTATCTATCGCATCCTTTGTAACCTTGGAATAGTCCCGCTCCTTGTAAATCAGCGCCAACGGCTTTTTCAGGGCTGTTGCGTAGAATTTGTTGCGGTCAATAGAGCCGGTGTCGGGCGCGGCCACGACAAAATCCTCACTGCCGAGCGGTACAAGCTGCGAAAGTTTGCGGATAATCTGATAACTGGCGTGAAGGTTTTCCAGCCGCATACGGCAAAAGGCGTTGCCAATTTCCTGCGAATGAATGTCAAGCGTGATCAGGCAGTCAACCCCCAGCGACTCGAATATCCTGCCGACACGGCTGGATGTGACGCCTTCCCTTCCCTTGCGCCTGTGCTGCCGGGCGTAAGGATAGGTAGGTATGACCAGGATTGTGCTCCGCGCTCCCGCCTGCTTAACCGCGTCAATCGTAACATAAATCATCATCAGGTGGTCGTTTACCGAAAGCGTCTTTGTCAGGGCCCCGTCGTTGAATTTCAGCGGGTAGTGATTTTCAACATCCTGCACTATAAATATATTCTTGCCGCGTATGGATTTAAGGATTTCGGCCTTCAATTCGCCGTTCGGGAACATGGTAAATCGCGTCGGTACCTTGAAGTCGGGCGCGTGCAGCTTCATGTCCCGGCTGCGCGGATTCATACCCGAAGTTGTTATCTCGTTTATAAAATTGATACGCCGCATCACTTCGTCCTGTTCCATGTTGAAACGCCGGGACATTTCTTCGACCACTTTGTTGAAAATATGACGGTACTGATTTTTCAAATGACCGATTACCTGATCGGCAAACACTTCCCCGCCCGGACAGGCGACAATAGCAAGGTTTGCGGGACTCGAATAGTGCATACGTCATTCTATACCTAAGGCGCTTTGCCTGGCAATAGAACGCAAGCCTCAAGCTAACGCGCTCATGTTTCGCACGCCGCCAGGCCGCCCGGCGGCTAAGGAGTCGTCCTTGGGAGGGGGGCTCAACGCTCAAGCGTTGAGCTTGGGAGTTTGCTCCGCAAACTCCAGCCGGTGTTGGGGGGTAGGGCGCAACGTAGTGCGCCCGTAGGGCGCTGAAGATGTTTATGTGGGCGGTAGCCTGGTCCCGCGCCACAGCCTGCGGCATCTTCGACTGTACGCGCTCGGCTCAACGCTTCGCGTTGAGCTTGGGAGTTTGCTCCACAAACTCCAGCCGGTGTTGGGGGGTAGCCCGCAACCGTGTGCGGGCGCAGGGCGCTAAAGATGTTTGTGGGGGCGGTAGCCTGGTCCCGCGCCACAAAACAGCGTTTAAGCTGTTTTGCCTGACGTTCTACCGCACGCTTAGCCGCATAAGGAAGGGAATGAGCTTGCGGCAGCATCTTCGACTGTACGCGCTCAATGTTTCGCGCGCTGTTATCGGGCGGCGCTAAAAACTTATTCTAAACAGCGACCTGGTCCAGCGCCACAGCCTGCGGCTTTTTCGACTGTACGCGCTCAATGTTTCGCGCGCTGTTATCGGACGGCGCTAAAAACTTATTCTAAACAGCGGCCTGGTCCCGCGCCACAGCCTGCGGCATTTTTTGCCTAAACGCGCTCAATGTTTCGCGCGCCGTTATCGGGCTGGGGGGGCGCGACAATGGGGCGGCTATATGCCGGTAACGGCATGGAAATAGCGCCCCCTCATAATGAACTGAAAAGTGAATAGTGAAAAGTGAAGAATGACCTAGCTAATCGCAGGAACAACAACTGGCATACCCGCGTATTTAAAACCTCACTGGCGGGGCCGCCTGGAAGGGTGGGCCGGGGCATGTTGCGCGGCGTTTTAATTTATTGTACCATCGGAAAACAGCGCCGGGATGACGAATTGTATGGCGCGGGGGTGATGATGAAAAATTATTTTTTAATCGTTTTGAGCATTTTTGCGGCGATAGCGCCCATCCATTCGCGGGACGCAAACTTTTTTGTTTTTAGCGAAACATTTGATGA
>JAITAE010000053.1 GCA_031284295.1 Spirochaetaceae bacterium | reverse complement strand
GGAACCTGACCCGCGTTCCGAGGAACCTGACCCGCGTTCCGAGGAACCCGACCCGCGTTCCGAGGAACCTGACCCGCGTTCCGAGGAACCTGACCCGCGTTCCGGGGAACCTGACCCGCGTTCCGAGGAACCTGACCCGCGTTCCGAGGACCCCGACCCGCGTTCCCAGGAACCTGACCCGCGTTCCGGGGACCCTGACCCGCGTTCCGAGGAACCCGACCCGCGTTCCGAGGAACCCGACCCGCGTTCCGAGGAACCCGACCCGCGTTCCGAGGAACCTGACCCGCGTTTTCGGGAACCTGACCCGCGTTTGCCAACCCGCGGGTTGGATTTGCCTAAGTCCGGGGCGAGATACAGGATGAGTTCGCGGGCGGCGGAGAAGCCGTCCTCGATCACCTTGGGGCCGGTCTCGATGTTGTAGATGTCCGCCTTGCCCGCGATGCCGTGAATGTCCGGCTCCGGCTGGTACGCGGGGACAAACCGCGCCGCGATCTTGTGTATCATGTTCTCCACTAAGAAATCCAAAACCGGCCCCCTATAGAGAAAGAAATTGAGGAAAAGATATAAACGGAAACAAGGTTCAGTGCTGTATAAAAACCCTATATATGGGGGGGGGGGTAAATAGTGAATAGTGAATAGTGAGCAGTGAATAGTGAGGCTGCCGCCAGGCGGCTGTCGAGTCTGCCCAGGCGATTCGGCTGACGTAGTGAGTGAGCAGTGAATAGTGCGCGCCGGAAAGCGCCGCAAGGCCGCCGGTAGCGGCTGGAGGCGTGGGAACCGTTGCGTGTGAGCTTACCCTTTAGATACATGCTGACAGTATAGTACGGTGTGGCTGGGAGTGTCAAGGGCTCAACGCTCCGCGTTGAGCTTGGGAGTTTGCTTCGCAAGCCTGCGGCTTGCTTGCCGCAAACTCCTGCCGGTGTTGATTGGGCTGCCGGATTGGGGGGTACTGGAAGACCCGCATAGCGGGGCTGGAAGTAGGGGGGCGCGACAGGAAGGCCCCTTGTGCCGAACGGTATGGAAATAGCGCCCCCCTTTTTAATGAACAGTGTTGCCCTAGCGCCGCCTCTTCCCAGGCAGACTCGACAGGCAGACTCCCAGCCGCCTTGCGGGGCCGTATACAAAATGGTACAGTATATTTTGATGGAGTAGATAATGGGTATTCGTGGAGAGTTATTTTCAAAAAAGGTGTTGCTGCAAAACCGGAGTTATTTCTTCAATGTAAAAGAGAATCGCAAGGGCGATCTTTACCTTAACATTGTGGAGAGCAAGAACAGGGACGAAGGCGGTTTCGAACGTCAGTCCGTAATATTGTTTGAGGATGACTTACAGGAATTTTTGCGTGGTTTCGATGAATCGCTGCGGGTGTTGGAGAAAGCCATGCGTGAAAAACGCCGCGCCGATCCCAAAAAACCGTTCGGCAAAGCGCCCACATTCGGCAATGCGCCGGCAGGGCGGGCAGGCGCAAAGAAATTTGTCCACAAGGACGGCAAGGGCAAAAGCGGCGGGACATTTAAAACCGGCAAGACGCCGGAAACGCTTGCCCCGGCTAGGACGGTCAAAGCGGTTAAACTTGCAAGGAAAAAGAGATTTGACGGGTAATGGCCTTAAGGCCTCCTCGTAAACCGCCAGGCCGGCAGACGAGCAGACGGGGAGCCAGGCCGGGAGCCGCGCAGACGGGCAGGCCGGGAGCCGCGCAGACGGGCAGCTGCCGCGCCTGAACCATATTTTGCGGCCCCACGCGGCGGGCGTCTTACACGGCTCTGCCAAACGGCGCGTCCGGCTGCCGGCAGTTTGTTGCGCTTTGCGCAAGAGCCTCCTCCAGAGGCTCATTCTGTATGGAAGTTCATCAATTTTGTAATCTGTGCGCAGACCCCACTGCGAATGAACCTGCAAATGCAACGGGCTGTTAGCTGTGGCTGAAAAAGAATTTGACATTTACTACCGCGCCTTGTATGGCGGCCGTTGGGACGGGCTCAGAGCGGCGCTACTGAAACCGGCGGAACGGCGGCCGTATACAAAGGGGCTTACGCGCCCCTACCTGATGGACTATGCTTCCGTGCTGGCGGCTCGTTCTCTGCGTCCGCCGCCGCGGGGCGCCCTGCTGGACGCTTGCGCCGCGCCGGGCGGAAAAACGCTCGTTCTTGCGTCGGAGAGCGCCCCGTCAGTAAAAATTCTTGCGAACGACACCTCGGCGGGGCGGCGCAGACGCCTTATTGATGTGCTTGACGGTCATCTTGACGCCGAAACCAGGGGCAGGGTCAGCGTGTCCGGCTTTGACGCCGCCGCCCTTGCGGCAAAAAAAAGCGAACATGGACGTTTTGACGGCGTTCTGCTGGATGCGCCCTGTTCCAGCGAGCGTCACGTACTTTCAAATCAAACATATTTAGCAAGGTGGACCCCCGCCCGCCCCCGCTTTCTTGCGAAAAGACAGTGGGCGCTGCTGTCGGCGGCATTCCTGCTGTTGAAGGATGGCGGCTGCCTTGTCTACTCAACCTGTGCGCTTTCTTTTGACGAAAACGACGGCGTCGCGGCGCGTCTGGCGGCGAAGTACGGCGGCAGGGCAAGGCTTGATATGCCGGATTTTTGCGAGGGCGCGTGTACGGAGTACGGCAGGATCATACTGCCTGACGCGGACTCAGGCCTGGGGCCCATGTATATCGCGCGTTTCTACAAGTAGGACAGCGCCCTCATTCCGCCCGTTTGCAGAGCAGCACCGCAACGGGCAGGAGCAGCGCGAGCCAGGCAAGCAGCGCCAGCGGGGGAAGCGGGCCGCCGCCTGAGCGCATACCCCTCACCGCCTGGGTGAGGGGTAAGAGTTCTATCAGCTTCCGCAGAATCACCGGAAAACGGTCCAACGGGAAAAATGTGCCGCAGAGAAAGGACATCGGGGTTATTATAAAATTCGAGGTCTTTGCCATGTCCGCGTGTGAATCTATCAGCAGTCCGGCTATAAAGCCCATCGTCGAGAACACGGCGCAGTTCAGCGTAAGCAGCAGGATAAAGTACAAGTCAATGTGCAGGCGGGCGCGGAACAGGAACGAAGCGGCCATGATCAACACCGCGCTGTACAGGCAGCGCAGCACGTTTGCGCTTATGCGGGCCAACGTAAAAACCGGCATACTGATGGGACTTATCATCACCGTTTCAAAGGTCTTTTGATATATCCGGGCCATGTTGATGTCGTTGGCTATCACGCTGAAGCCCTGCGTCATGCCGTTCATCGCGATTATGCCCGGCATCACAAAGGCTATGTACGGAACGCCGTCAACGATAAACGCGCCGCCCAGCCCCCAGCCGAACGCGACAAGGTACAGCAGCGGCCCTGTCAACGCGCTCAAGGTTATATCAACTATTTTACTTTTGAACAGTACCCACTCCTTCCAGAGTATCGATACAAACTGCGCCAATGCCTTAGCCCTGATCCCTTAGCCTATTTTGGGTCAACTTTATGAACGCGTCCTCCAGATTAGCTTCCCTCACCCTGAATTCGCTTTCAAGCCGTGCCGCGCCGGCCACCGCCCCGGCGCGGCTGTCAAAGAAACGCTGCGTCGTTTCGCCGTTCTCAAAATACTCCAACACGAAATTTCCCGCCTCGCCGATGATTTCAGCCGGCGTTCCCGTTCGTCTCAGCGTACCGCAGTCTATCATACCGAGCCGGGAACAGAGCGCCTGCGCCTCCTCCAGGTAATGTGTCGTAAGCAGTATCGTAAGGCCCTGCCTGTGAAGTTCCCGCAGCAAATCCCAGATACGCCGCCGCCAGGGGGCATCCAGGGCGGCGCTCGGCTCGTCCAGCAGCAGAATATCAGGCTCGTGCATCAGCGCCTTCACGATCATCAGCTTGCGCCGCATCCCGCCGGAAAATGTCTTGGCCTTGTCGTTCTTTCTGTCTGAAAGACCGGCAAACTCAAGCAATTCTTCAGAACGCCGCCGCCGCTTCCCCATATCGAGCCCGTAGAGTCTACCGTGGTATTCAAGGTTTTGCAGTGCGGAAAGTTCGTTTTCCAGGTTTGAGTACTGCGGCACAACTCCCAGCCGCCGTTTTGAATCCGTCAGATTTCTATCGACACGCTGGTCGTCTATGCTGATAAAACCCGCGCTGGGGGCCGTAAGCGCACTTGTCATGCGTAGCAGCGTCGTCTTGCCCGCGCCATTCGGCCCCAAAAAGCCGAAGAACTCGCCCCGCGCTATTTCAAGCGAAAAGTCCGACACCGCAGTGATGGCGCCGTACATTTTTGTAACACTTTTGTATAAAATCATCCGTCGGAGACCGGGTATTCGCCCAATTGTCAACTAATTTAGGAGGAGGAAGCCGCGGCAACGTAAGTTGCCGGCCCCTGCGGGCGCACACGGTTGCGCCCTACCCCCTCAACGGGGGCAGCCTGGGCCTGTTAATCAGCCCCCGTAACGCCCCCGCTTTCATCAAGGGTGGACACAATTAAGCGGCCTGCCCTGAGTTAAACACATCAAGCACAGCATAGTCAAGCTCCCCGCCCCGCGCCGCGCGGGTCTTCCAGTACCCCCCAAATCATGGGCCCAGTCAACACCGGCTGGAGTTTGCGGTAAGCAAGCCGCTCCCCTTCCTTAAATAATGAACATCCTAAAATGGTGACTGATGCCTGTGCGTTACCCGGTTTAAACGAATTCCCGGTTTACGAGGCTCGATACCGGCAGGCTTGTAAAGGCTGCCGGCGATAAGCCGGCGCGGCGGACAAAAACAATACGAGGCAGGAATATAGTATCCCGACACTATTAAACTTGTGGATTTAGTTTTGGAATTTGGGTGCATCGCCGCAACGCGGCGACCGGTCTATCCGCTATAATAACGCCGCATGACGCCGTCACCCGGCGCCGCGCAGGGCGGCGTTATTACATCCAAAGCATGGGAGTTGGCTTAATATGGCCGAAATAGAGCTTAATGTGATGAACACCATGTATTATCTGAACGGATTCCCAGTTTATAGAACAAATGAGAAAAAAGGCGGCGGCATGGAACCGTAGACACAATAAAGATGCCTGTAAAATCAACCGCGGTTTACCACCGCTGATGCCCGTATTAAACTCAAACGACTTTACTCACAGTTTGAATGATGTCGGGATACTAGGAAAGCACTGATTTATGCGAGTGCGCATTCGTCAACATAGTTGACGTAATCGGTGCTACTTTAATGCCGTATTTTAGCACATTTTTCTAAATGTAAAATTGCCGTGGGCCGCCTGGCCCCTTGACATTTTTGCAACGCGCAGCTAGTCTTAACAGACTACCGTATCGGGGGTGTAGCTCAGTTGGCTAGAGCGTGTGAATGGCATTCACAAGGTCAGGGGTTCAATTCCCCTCACCTCCAAAAAGCAGTATTTTTATGAGTATGAATGAGACCCCTTCGGGGGAGCGTGTACATATAGGGTTTTTTGGCAGGAGGAACGCGGGCAAGTCCAGCCTTGTGAACGCGGTTACCGGCCAGGACCTTGCGGTTGTTTCCGATGTGAAGGGTACGACGACCGACCCCGTGCAGAAGGCGATGGAACTGTTGCCGCTGGGGCCTGTACTGATAATTGATACGCCCGGCATCGACGATGAGGGAGCGCTCGGTGA
>JAITAE010000030.1 GCA_031284295.1 Spirochaetaceae bacterium | reverse complement strand
GGGAGTACGGCAAAAACCGCGGCTTCGCCACTTTCCCCGCTTTTCAGTCCGGCGAATACCCCGGTAATATCAAACTTATTTCCGTTTTCATCGTAAACGGCGAAACAGCCTGTACGCAGGCGCAGGATATAATCCGCACCGCAGTTCAGGCAGTGGTTTATCCCCTTCAATGTCCCGTAAGCCCGGTCCGCAACTACTAAATCTCCACGTCTGAAATCGAAATTACTCAGTTTTTCGCCTGTCTCCTCTTTGGTAATTTTGAACGTGTCGCTGGTCATGGTATGAAGGTCTATCGCATAATGCAGGCGATAGGTTTCCCCGCTGCGCCCCTTTTCTACCACGTCGGACGCGTCTACCGCGAGCACTCGGTGGCCTTCTAAATAAGCCGGTTTCGGATATGAAATTAACCCGCCGCGCGACAACTCCTGAAATCCCCTATTTTCAAGGCGAAAGCGACCGTGCTAACCGCGACAAGCAACACTCCGTTGAGCAGATGAAATAAACAGAGCATCATTAAACCGGCGGGCGTTTTGATTTCTCGCACACGCTTTATAATCCCAAGTTCGGTACATTTCCGCTCGTAATACTTTCCGGGCAGTGGCAGTAATTTGGCTATTGACGGCATATTATAAACCCCCGGTGTTTTTTACCGTATATCATTAAACCGATAGTTTGTCAAATATAAGTTAGTGCATATGGGGCTGCCCGTCAGCGTAATTCCTCAAGCTGCTCGCGGTAGTCCTTCCAACCTGAGGCGCTTTGGTAGGCGGCAAGCGATGCGGCTGGGACTACGATGTGTGTGTTGGGCGGAAAGGCAGATTGACCAATGGCAGGCGGAGTGGGCGCAAGAAGGCTTACGGAAGCAAGGCTGCCGCACCATTGGAATGCCCGTTCCCCTATGCTCGTCAATGATGATGGCAGGCTTATTGAGACAAGACTACCGCATCCACCAAATGCCTGCGCCCCTATACTTGTTAAGCCTTCGTGATAGCTTATGGAGCTTAGATTGAAGCATCCACAAAATGCACTTTCCCCTATGCTGGTCAACGCTGCCGGAAGGCTCATTGAGGTAAGACTACCGCACCCTTCAAACGCCGACTCTTCTATACTTGTTAAGCCTTTGGGATAGCTTATGGAGCTTAGATTGAGGCATCCACAAAATGCACTATCACCTATGCTGCTCAACGCTGCCGGAAGGCTTATTGAGGTAAGGCTTTCGCACTCATAAAATGCCTTATCGCCTATACTGGTCAAACCTGCGGGAAGGCTTATTGATGAAAGGTTGTAACACCCACTGAATGCCTCGCTACCTATGCTGAGCAAACCTTCTGGAAGGCTTATTGATGAAAGGCTACCGCACTCACTGAATGCTTTATCGCCTATGCTGCTAACGCGCGAAGGCACGATTACCGCTCTCGCACTGCCTTTGTAGGAGAGAAGCACGCCGTCTTCAATAAGAAAGTCCAATTCTACAATGTGTTTTTTCATATAATCCCCCTGTTACAAGTGATAAGAGAGTGTACCCATTTTAAGCGTGATAATCGAGGAAGCGGCGTACACTCCATGCGTGAAAGTGGACAGCAGTGAATAGTGAGTAGTGAATAATTAAGAATGAATAGTGATGGCGCGAAGGCTTTAGCCTGAGTTGGGGTACGCTACCGCGGAGCGGACTTTAAACCCACTGGTGGGTTGGCTCAACGCGGAGCGTTGAGCTTGGGAGTTTGCAAAGCAAACTCCAGCCGGTGTTGGCGGGGCGGCGGATTGGGGGGTGAATAACCGGCTACGCCGGTTATTTCCGGAGTTTGCTTCGCAAGCCTGCGGCTTGCTTGCCGCAAACTCCTGCCGGTGTTGGCGGGGGTGGCGGAATACCGCGCTTGCGCGGGATGGAGACAGGGGGGCGCGGCGATGATGCGGCTATGTGCCGCCTGAGGCATGGAAATCGTCCCCCCCTTCATATCAAGAATCATTGTGAACCTAGTTAACCACAAGGACAACAACTGACGTACCTGTGTACTTTAAACCCGCTGGCGGGCGGTATGCTACCGCGTAGCGGACTTTAAACCCACTGGTGGGGCCGCCTTTACGGCGGGGGGGGTTCTGTGGCAGGATAAAGCATAGAGATTATAAATAATTAAGGATGGCAACATGGATTGGAAAAAAAATGATGTTCCCTCGGAGACAATCAAAGAAATTTCAAAAAAATACGCTTGTGATCTGCTGACGGCCTCTATACTGGCCAGGCGCGGCGTTACGGAGCCTGAGGACATTCAGTACTATCTGGAAAACGATAAACGCTACTTACGCAACCCCTTCATGCTTCAGGGCATGGAAGACGCCGTTGACCGCATTCTGGCGGCGAAGGAGGAGGGCGAGAAGGTTTTGGTGTTTGGCGACCGTGATGCGGACGGGGTAACAAGCATCGCGATCATCATGGAATTGCTTAGTTCACTGGGAATGGACGTAAGCTGGAAACTACCGCAGGGTGATGAACCCTACGGGCTCACAATCGAAGCTGTAGAGGAATTTGCCGCGCGCTACGGGACGCTGATTGTAACGCTGGACTGCGGCATATCGAACGTCAAAGAAATTGAGCGGGCAAACGAATTAAACATCGACGTGATAGTAACGGATCACCACAGAGCGCAGGAAAGCCTGCCGCCGGCGTACACGATAGTGGACCCAAAAATAAAAAAACCTGACGGCGAAACCTACATATATCCGTTTCCTGATCTTGCCGGCTGCGGGGTTGCGTATAAATTGGCGAACGCGATACGGTTTGCGCTGAAAAGCGCGTACTATGCCCAGCCGCTCTGTCTGCTGAACACGCGCCCGGCTAATGACGGCGCGTGGATCATCGAAGTTCTAAAAATAAAAAACCATGTCATCATCGACAAGTTAACGGAAACAATTGTTCCCGGAACCGCCGGTATAAACGATACACGGCTTGGCGCGTTTCTTTCCGGGCAGGCGATTTTTGCGTGGGATGTGCCGCTGCAAAGGAAGGCGCTTTCAACGGTTTTCGGGAAAAATGTTGAATTTAATATGGCTGATCTGCAGCCTGAGATAGGCGCCGCCATACCGGTTACCTTAGGTAAAAGCCTGTTCCGGCTAAAGGAAATCTCACGGGCGGCGCGTTACTCGCGGGAGCCTTTTGGCGAGTTGGATGTCTTTTTTAATTTGTTTGTCTCTTACGCACAGATAAAAGAGCGGCTGCTGCTGGGGGACGATAATTTTGATCTGCAGCTTGCCGCGGTAGGAACGATTGCCGATCTGATGCCGCTGCATAATGAAAACCGTATCATAATACGCTCCGGTATTGAGGCGCTGAACAGTAATATGCATCCGGGCCTGAACGCGCTTGCCTTCAGGGCGGGCCTTGACGGACGCAAACTTAATTCCGGCGATATTTCGTGGCAGTTATGCCCGATGATAAATTCGGCGGGCCGCATGGGAAAGGCCGATGTTTCGGCCCGGCTTTTGCTCGAAAAAAACGCGAAAGAACGTGACCGGCTTGCCTCAGAGATTATCGCGATGGATGCCGAGCGTAAAGAACTCGGTCTAAGCGTCTGGAAAATTGCCTGCCCGATTGCCGAGCGGAATCTTGAAACATACAGCGGAAACATCGCGCTTGCCTGGGGCGCCGATATTCCGCGCGGTGCTACCGGCATCACGGCTAACAGGTTGTGCGGCCATTTCAAGGTGCCGTCCATAGTCGCATCGTTTAACGGGGAGACGGCGACAGCTTCCATGCGCTCGTCGCGCGGCTACGATTTGCAGGGAATTCTGGATCAGTGCGCCGATCTGTTCGTTGATTGGGGCGGGCACGGCTTTGCCGCCGGTTTCACGATAGCGACCGAGAAATGGGACACTTTCTTGGAACGCCTGTGTTTAGCGGCGAAAGCCATAGAATTTCCACCGGCAAAGGTGGACGCCAACACTATCTATATTGACGCCGAATTGCCCCTTTCCTACATGAACCTTGACATTTTTACGGTAATTGACGCGTTTCAGCCTTACGGAAAGGAAAACAAGGAACTAGTATTTTTGGCCCGCGGCCTGAAGGTAATAGACATAAATTTTATTGGAAAACTTGACGCGCGTCATGTCAAACTTATGCTGGACGCGGGCCGGTACAAGTGGACGGGCGTGTACTGGAATTCGGCTGAAAAAGTGAATACGGATTTTACGCTGAATGATTCTACGGATGCTGTTTTCAAAATAGAACATAACTGGTACAAGGGCGCCGATATACCACAGCTTTGCATATACGATTTACAGAGACACGGGGTAAAAGATGTTATACCGTAACGCCGTCTCTTGCGCTGTATACCTGGTTATCAGTTTTGTTTCCATCGCCTGCCTGTCGCGTCCGTACACGGCCCCGTACACGCGGCCTGAGCCTGAGTCCCCGCCGCCACCGGCAACGGAGCTTGCCGGTGGCGGCGGGGACGAGCCCCGCTTCGATATATGGCGGGATAACCCGGAAGATTTTTATGCTCTGGTAGGCGGCGAACCGCGCCCAGGAGATCCGCTCACGTTGATATTCCTGCCCTCAAGCGGTGCGGAGCCTGAGCGTTACACCGCTTTGAAAGCCGTGCTGCGCGGGACAAACGGCAAGAGGCTCGGCGGCGCGTCCTTTTTCGACTGGACACTTGATGACGAGGGGCATAAGCTCAAGGCCTGCGTCTTTGCGGCGCCCTCAACCTACGATGGAGGCGAGGCGCTGGTAACGGTAGAGGGGGCGTGGGGCGTTTTGGCCGAGTTTGGCCTGAAACTGAAAGAACGTACCTTCACGTCGGAAGAAATACCGCTAAATCCACGCAACACCGCGCTGCGCACCGTGCCCGACCCGAAAAAGACCGCCGAATCGGAACATTTGTGGGCAATAATCACGCGGACCGGCGATACGGTATATACGGCGGGGCCCTTTACACCGCCCGTTCCGGCGGACACGCGGCGAACAGGCCGCTTTGGCGACCGCCGCGTTTACCGTTACTCGAACGGCGGCAGCGATGTATCGGTACACGCGGGCATAGATTACGGCGTTCCTGCCGGGACGCCGGTAAGGGCCTGCGGCGCGGGAAGAGTCGCGCTGGCGCGCGGGCGCATAGTCACCGGGAATTCCATCGTGATCGAACACCTGCCGGGCCTGTACTCGATCTACTATCACCTTGACCAAATAATAGTTGAAGAAGGCGCGCTGGTAAACGAAGGAGACACAATCGGTCTGTCCGGCGTGACCGGGCTCGCGACCGGCCCCCACCTGCACTGGGAATTGAGGACCGCGGCGGAAAATACCGACCCCGACGCGCTCTGCGACCGGGTGATACTGGACAGCAGCGCGGCGAAAAAACTTGTAAACGAGAGAGGAGAACAGATATATGCGGAACTATCGTGGTGAACGGCTTGGAAAGTTGATACAGGAAAAAATAGGCGTCCTCATAGTCGAAGGCAAGGTGAAGGATCATAGGGTAGACAGCTTTCTTTCGGTTACCCGCGTGGATGTTTCAAACGATCTGTCGTACGCCGACATACACGTTTCCAGCTTCAGGTCCGAAGACGGACTCTTGCGCGGCGTTGAAGGGCTGCAGAGCGCGTCCGGCTTCATTCAGGCAAAGCTTGCGTCGCTGCTGCGTATACGCCAAACGCCGCGTTTGCGCTTTCATGCCGATCTGGGCCTCCGCGAAGGCTTTTTGCTCAACCAAAAGATAGACGAGCTGGCCGGCGGCATACCCCGCAGCGAGTAAGGCCCAAAAGCGGACGCGGGGCTCCGGGAGGCTCATTCGCAATGCCGGGAGACCCCGCGCGGCCCCGCAAAACCGCTACAATCCGGCAAGCCTGCGGTACTCGTCCATCGTTTTGACGCGCTTCAAGATTTCCGCGATTACCGCCCAATATTTCACGGGGACATAATCGCCTATTTCCACTTCGGCGTACAGCGCGCGGGCAAGCGGCTTATTTTCCACGACAGGCACATTTAGTTCTGCGGCAAGCCGCTTGATACGCAAGGCAAGCTCGTCTTCACCCTTTACAAGCACACGCGGCCCCTCAAGGCTGCGGTTATACTGAAGCGCGACCGCAAAGTGAGTAGGGTTTGTTATCACGACATCGGCTTTCGGCAGTTCCTCGCGTATCTTCATGGCGAGAATTTCCTGCATACGGCGGCGCAGCCTCTGCTTGATGCGCGGGTCGCCTTCGTCCTGCTTGCGCTCTTCCACGATTTCCTGCCGCGACATTTTGAGTGATTCACGGAACTGCGCCCGCTGGAACATATAGTCCGGTATCGACAGCAGCAACAGCAGCAGCGCGGTAAAAATTAAAAGCTTTATCGCCAAACTTGCCACGGTTGTAACGGATAGGTATAGCTCCGCAGTCTGCAAATTGGCAAGCTTTTCTATGTCGGAGCGGATTAAAAAGAAGGCTACACCGCCAACAATCGCCATTTTTACAACGGACTTGAAAAAATTGAACAAACTGTTTGTTGAAAACAATGTTTTTTGAAAGTAAGCGCCGAAATTCGGGGCGATTCGCTCGAATTTGAAGCTCAAGGGCTTCGTCGTAAACATGAATCCTACCTGAATTATGTTTGAAAACAGAGCCGCGGCAAGCGCGATACCGAGCAGAGGCAGGGCAAGCCGCGCAAAGTACGATAAAAACACGCCGAAAACTATCCTGTCCCTACTCGGATCCAGCTCCACCGCCCGCAGAAAGTAGAACTTCACCATGTCCATACAGTTACGCAACAGGTAAGGCGCCAGAAGCAGTATCGCCAGCGCCGGAATAAGCAGCCCTATCGCCCCGATAAGGTCCTGACTCTTCGCTACCCGTCCCTCGTCCTCACGCGCTTTCCGTATCTTGGTCTCTGTCGGTTCCTCTGTCCGCCCCTCATCCTCGGCGGCAAACCACTGCAAGTCGATGAAATACGGCGTATCACGGGGCGTTCCGGCGTATAGAGGGTATACGGCGGACTGCGGCGCTAAGCGGGTTAACTCGTCTGTCACAAAATCACACATTATTGATGCCCCCTCCAACCTGAATGTATAAATCTTGCAGGGAGCGGAACCCGCCCTCCAGAACCCGTCCCAGCGCCTCAACCATGAAGGGCATTGTGGCCATAATGAGGATGAACGCGACGCTTATCGATATGGGAAAGCCCTCCGAAAGTATGTTTATCTGCGGGGCGGCTTTGGAGATTAGACCGGTAGCCAGTGATGTCAGGAGCAAGGTGCCGAGAACCGGCATACTTATCACGATGGCGTTTAGAAAGAGGCGGGCGAGACCGCCTGACAGCATGAGTGTAACGTTTTCACGCCCGTTTACAAGCTCCACGACATTCAGCGATTTTACGGAAGCGGCAAAACCGCCCAGAAACATATCCTGCATACCGTCCATTACAAGAAACGTAAGCATGGCGACAAGGTTCAAGAACTGACCCATCAGCGGGTTTTCGATCTGGGCTAGCGGGTCAAAGGTTTCTGACGCGCCGAAACCCATCTGTAACGAAAAAAACTGTCCGGCGCTGGAAGCTGCGGCAAAAATAATCGTCATAAAAAAGCCTATTATTATGCCGATTATCCCCTCTCCGGCTATGAGCAGCGCGTAGCCCAGACTGAAAAGTCCGTCCGTCATGCCGGGAAGTTCCGCCCAGTCCGGTTGGGCGGCGGCGGACGGAAACACGGCGAAGGCCGCGAACAGGGCCAGCGATATTTTTGCGGTCTGCGGGACAGACTCCGATGACAGCAGCGGCGCGACCTCTATCATAGCGACAGAACGCGCAAAGAGCAGCAAAAAAACAGGCGCGTTTAGCAGCAGTTCATCAAGCATCAAAACATCCCCCGCCAAAAAGCAGGCGCGGGATATATTTGTGAACTGAAAATGAAATTGTTACAATGGTAATTCGCCGCGGCGAATTAGCGCCGCCGAATAGTTTTACAAGCATGATCCCCACCCGCTTTCAGTCTACCGTATATGCGGATTTTTTGTAAAGCGGGCCGTGAATGAGCCTCCGCGCGGCAAGCCGCCCTCCCCTCCCCCGCCGCCCCCGCCGCCCCCGCCGCCGCAGACTTGCCATACTCCATCACGACCCAGAGCACCCCTTTCGCATCCGTATCCATCTTGATAGTCCTCGCGCCCTTCAGCCGTGTTGGTGGGCGCTACTCATGATTGCGAGATGCGGAATAACCGGCTACGCCGGTTATTTTCGGAGTTTGCGTAGCAAACTCCAGCCGGTGTTGGGTGGGCGGCGGATTTGGGGGGGCGGCGCTACTCGTGCTTACGAGTAGCGGCACTCGTGTTTACGAGTAGCGGCACTCGTGCTTGCGAGTAGCGGCACTCGTGCTTGCGAGTAGCGGCACTCGTGCTTGCGAGTAGCGGTACTCGTGCTTGCGAGTAGCGGTACTCGTACTTGCGAGATGCGCTACTCGTACTTGCGAGATGCGCTACTCGTACTTGCGAGATGCGCTACTCGTACTTGCGAGATGCGCTACTCGTACTTGCGAGATGCGGAATAACCGGCTACGCCGGTT
>JAITAE010000015.1 GCA_031284295.1 Spirochaetaceae bacterium | reverse complement strand
GTGGTGGCCGCAGTCAGGGAAAAGATGCCTAATGATGAAATATTGCTGGATCTGGCGGACCTGTTTAAGGTGTTCAGCGATTCCACCAGGGTTAAAATCCTGTACGCCCTGTTGCGGGCCGAAATGTGCGTATGCGATATCGCGGCTCTTTTGGGCATGAGCAAGTCCGCCATTTCCCACCAGCTCAGGACACTACGCCAGACCCGGCTCGTGAAGTACCGCCGGGAAGGGAAGGTGGTCTACTATTCCCTGGAGGATGAACATGTGGGAACCATCTTTGATCAGGGCCTGGTACACGTCTGTGAATAAGGCTGTTATTTTTTTTACGCAAACAGTTGAACGAGTTATCAATTGTTCAATAATATATGATTAAGGAGTGTTTGACATGACAAGAAAGACGTACTTGTTGGAAGGGCTCTGCTGCCCCAAATGCGCGGCTCAAATTGACGAAAAGGTAAAGCGCCTGCCTAAGGTGCGGCAGGCGTCGGTGGATTTTCAGAATACCCAACTCACCCTTGGATACGAGGGAGACGAAAGCGCCCTGCTTGAAACCATTGCCGGTATTGCCCGGAGCGTTGATGAAGACATCATCGTTAAAGCACGTTAGGAGGAATCATGGAAGCGATATTAAAACGGGAGTATATTCTGGACAAGCTCTGCTGCCCCAAATGCGCGGCAAAAATTGAAAGGCACGTTGCCGCGCTGGAAGGAGTAAGCAGTGCGCTGGTCGATTTTTCCGTGCAAAAACTCATCATCGAAACGCGGGATTCAGCGCGGTGGGATGACATTATGGCCCGTACCGGCGGAATCATCAAACGGCTGGAACCTTCTATCGAACTGCGTGATGTTGCACTCTTCCCCAACCGCGAGGCTTCGGGGACGGTGAAAGACGCGGATGCCGTCCCGGTAAAGATATGGCTCCGGCGTCTAAGCCTGACCCTCGGTATAGCCCTCTTTGTCCTGGGTATGGCCTTTGATTATGTCCCGTCCGTCGCCCTGCCGTCCCTTATACGGCTTGCCGTCTTTCTGGCAAGTTATCTCCTGGTGGGCGGTGAAGTTCTTATCAAGGCAATCAAGAATATTACCAGAGGTGAAATATTCGATGAAAATTTCTTGATGGGCATCGCAACCGTCGGCGCCTTTGCCATTGGCGAACACCCCGAAGGCGCGGCGGTGATGATCTTTTACCGGGTGGGCGAAGCCTTTCAGGATTACGCTGTGGGACATTCCCGCAAATCCATATCCGCTCTGATGGACATCAGGCCCGATTACGCCAACCTGAAAACCGCCGCCGGACTTGAACGGGTATCCCCGGAAACGGTACGCGCCGGGGACTTTATCGTAGTGAAACCCGGCGAGAAAATCCCGCTGGACGGCGTGGTGGTGGAGGGATTTTCCGCGCTGGACACTTCCGCCCTCTCAGGTGAATCCCTGCCTCGTGATGTGGAGCCGGGCAGCGCCGTGCTGTCAGGGTCAATCAACAAGAGTGGGCTGCTCACCATTGAAGTAAGCAAAATTTTTGGAGAGTCCACGGTTTCAAAGATACTCAACCTCGTACAAAACGCGGGCAGCAAAAAATCTGTCACCGAAAACTTTATCACCAAATTCGCCCGCTACTACACCCCGGCGGTGGTGTTTTCCGCCGCCACGCTGGCCTTCCTGCCGCCCCTCATTATCCCCGGCGCGACCTTCGCCGAATGGATAAACCGGGCGCTGGTGTTCCTCGTGGTCTCCTGCCCCTGCGCCCTGGTCATCTCTATACCATTGAGCTTTTTCGGCGGTATCGGCGGCGCTTCGAGAAACGGCATCCTGATAAAAGGGAGCAACTACCTTGAAGCGCTTACCAAAGTGGACACCGTGGTTTTTGACAAGACCGGAACCTTGACCAAGGGAGTGTTTTGTGTAGCAAAGATCGTCCCGGCAGGCGGTCTTACCGAAGAAAGATTGCTGTACTATGCCGCCCACGCGGAATCCGCCTCCAACCATCCCATCGCCCTTTCAATCAGAAACGCCTACAAGAAAGAGTTTGAGGACGGGTTGATAGGCGTTTATGAAGAGATTGCCGGTAAGGGCGTCCGCGTCCGTGTCGGGGAAGATGCGGTCTTGGCGGGGAACGCCAAACTCCTTGAAACCGCAAAAATCACGGTCCCTCCGGTGGAAGAAGCAGGAACCGCAGTCTACCTTGCGGTGAACGGCGAGTATGCGGGATACATCGTCATCTCCGATGAACTGAAAGCCGACAGCAAACAGGCCGTCGAAAGTTTGCGGGCTATGGGGGTAAAACGGATCGTCATGCTCACCGGCGACAGCAAGGCTGTGGGCGAAAGCATAGCACGCCGGATCGGCCTCGATACGGTTTACGCGGAACTTCTGCCCCACCAAAAGGTAGAACACCTTGAAGCCCTGGAACAGCATAAATCAGGTTCCGGTAAACTGGTTTTTGTTGGAGACGGCATTAACGACGCGCCGTCTCTTGCCCGCAGCGATGTTGGTATCGCTATGGGAGGCCTTGGGTCCGATGCTGCAATCGAAGCCGCGGATGTGGTGCTGATGACCGATGAGCCTTCAAAAATCGCGGACGCGATCCGCATTGCCCGGAAAACCCGTAATATCGTCTGGCAGAACATCGTATTCGCCCTGTCCGTCAAGGGCGTCATCCTTGTCATGGGCGCATTGGGCATGGCCACCATGTGGGAAGCGGTGTTCGGCGACGTAGGCGTGGCCCTTATCGCCGTTCTTAACGCGATGCGGGTCATGCGATCGTCAAACCGGCGGAAAGGATGAACCGGGCGCTATCGCACCCGGCAGCTTGCGGGTCATAAAACTCGATGAAAAAGTTTTTTTACCCTGTTTCATCAGAATTTTTGTTAGTAAGTTTTGACTTTTCATTCCAACAGAGTTCAGCCAGGGAACGATACGGAACGCGCTCCGCATAGGAATTTCGCGGACAAAATGCTATTTGTCAAAGCGGCCCGTTTCCGCGGCGCTGCTTGCGCTGTGTATGATCCTCTCGTGCGTAACATTCATCGCGGGTTTTCCGTTATAGTGCTTCTACTTGTAAAACACCAATATGCCGGGGGTGTCCCCCGCAGAGGGGTCGGCAACCTACGTTGCCCACGACTTCCCCCTCCCCCTTCTTATACTTTTCTGAGTGGAAACACTATAACAAAACTCGAAGTTCGGCCTGTTAATTTCCATGCCTAAAACAGTATAACATGACCAAAGGTCATGTTAGTTCCGCGCGGGCCTTTTGGGTTAATCCTTGTTGGCTTCGTAAATGTCGTTGAATTTATCGGCAATGCCCCAAAAAAAATCGGCAATTGCGGGATCGAAATGCGAGCCTTTGCTTTCCATTATTTTCTCGACCGCCGTTTCGTGGGACAGTTCTTCTTTATAGCTCCTTTTCATGCGGAGCGCATCGTAAACATCGGCGACGGCAACTATTCGGGCGGAAAGCGGTATCATATTGCCCTCAATCTGATAAGGGTAACCCTTGCCATTCCATTTTTCGTGGTGGGACAGAGCGATCTCTTTTGCCATAGGATTCGGGTAAGTTGAAAGTATGAACGCGCCGTTCTTTGTATGTTCTTTCATTACTGTCCATTCCCAATCCGAAAGCGGGCCCTCTTTGTTAAGAATGTCGTCCGGCGTACCGATTTTGCCGACATCATGCATGGAAGCCAGGAAACCTATGTTGTCTATGAATTCAGCGTCAATAGAATCGTAGCCCTTCCGGTTAAACAGAGTCTTTGCCAGAATCTCGGAATAGTAATTGACGCGCGTTATATGTTTACCTGTGTCGTTATCCTTTAACTTTGAGGCTTCCAAAAGACTCATAAAGACGCTACGCAACAGGCGCTTGTTTTCCTCGGTAACATCGTCAAACATGACGGTAAAGTCTACCGGGGCCTTTACATTCATCTGCGCGGGGAATATGTAGACGCGGGTAAAAACGGTGGGCCGTTCCCGCGATTTTATATGAGCAACGCCGCGCCAGGAAAAACCGTTTACCCCACGCAGGATTGCGGCCCGTATCGCCTTGACATCTTCAATCTGAAAATGTTTGCCGAAAACGTCAAAGAACAGGTTACCGTCAAGCGAAAAAAGTCCCGTAAAAAATTTCCTGCTGGAAGGGTTCGCATAGATGATTCTAAAATTGTTGTCGATACATAGTACCGGAAATATACTGGAGTGAAACAAAGCCATAGGCCTCATCTCGTGGCTTTGCATGGAGCCGGACGAAATCTCCTCTTTGTACGCCGCCTGGCGCTGCGGCGTGGCGGATTGAGCCGTGTTCGCGGAATGACGCGCGAATTCCGCCCCCTGCCCCGTCGGGTTCGGAGCCGCAGTTTGAACATTGCTATCCTCTACCGGCAAAGATGCGTGAACGGAAGGTGGGGATGTAGACCCGGTATTGCCGGTCGATCTGTTTGAAACCATTCTTATATTTGTCATACACTTTTACGAATATAAAGAGGCGCGGAAGCCCTCGTATCCTCTTTACTATCCAGTATAGACGACACCTTAACATATTGCAATAGCGTTGCAGCCCTTCCCGATCGTGAGACATCCGGTAAAACGAGCGCGCCGGGTAAGAGTACGGAAAGCGTTTCGTGAACAAGGCCGGCGCCGTTACCTGTTATCAGCGCCGCCCCCGGCGCGGGCGGCGCTGATTCACCAAGGTTCGCCGCTATATGCCCGGCGAGCTCCTCAGCCGTGCAATCAAAATAATCGCTCAACCTCCGCCCGTTACGGTACAGTGCGCTAAAGAATCGGCGCTGTTTCGCGTCAAGTACAGGCACACAGAGGCCCGGGAACTGAGCGAAAGGGTGGGCCATGCAATCCAGCGTCGGCACGGAAAGGAACGGCTTGCCAAAAGCGAGCGCCATACCCTTGACCGCGGCAAAACCTATTCTAAGACCGGTAAAAGAGCCGGGCCCCTTCATGCAGGCAAAAAGATCGATGTCCTCCCGTTCAATCTTTGCGAGTTTGACAAGCGCGTCAACAGCATCGAGAAGAAGCCGGGAATGGCTTGTCACCGCGTCCGTGTCAAAAGAAAAGACGCCTGTTTCTGTGGAAATCCCAATGGAAAGCGACTCCCCCGCCGTGTCTATCGCAAGTATATTCAATTTAGTACCCTGAAATTATCAATTTAATACTCTACATCGATTCCGTTGACGGTAATCTCGCGTGCGCCGCCGCCTGAAATCTTTATTTCAACATATATGGTATTTGGAGGCAGGCATGAAGCTATGCGTCCGCCCCATTCGACAAGGCAGACATTCCCCCCGCATAAAATTTCGCTGCCGCACGAGGCCTCAAAATCTTCCGCGCCGGAAATTCTGTAGGCGTCTATATGGTAGACGGGAAAAACACCCTCATACTCATGTACAATCGTGTATGTCGGGCTCGTAACGACATCTTTTACGCCAAGGGCGCGGCAAATTCCGGCGCAAAGGCAGGTTTTCCCGGACCCCAGCCCGCCGTCCAGCGCAACAACATCGCCCGGTTTCAACACGCGCCCCAAAATCCTGCCGAAATCAAAAGTTTCTTCGTATGATTTGGTAACGGCAATCATGGTTCTCCTTGAAAAGCGCCTGAAAACAAATCCCGCGGAATTTTGCCGTCATAAGGGGAGTTTGCCTTCGGAATCGAGGTATTCAATCTTTTTCTTTATTTCCTTAATGAGTGGAAGCAGCGGATAATCAACCTTTCCGGTCATATTGATCACTGTTTCCTTGATACCCAACGGGGAAGTTTCTATGGTCCATTTGATCGGCATATCATGGTTTTTGCCGGCAAATTCTACGACGGCCTTGCCATCGTAAACACGCCGATAATAAATTGGCACATCCTTGCGTACCATCTCTTTTATATCGATAACAGTCATGCCGCCTCCATACATTAGCCTTGTTAGACAACCCGGTTGCTTGTCTTACAGTCTTGCGGTTTTTCAGGCTAAGAACCTTACAAAACCGCGTTTTTAATAGAGTTGTCCGGAAACTGAAGTTTCCAAACAACTCTAATATTCGAAAATAAACGCATTCAAGTCTATAATTGTTTGTTTAGATAATTTTAAGAATTTTATATGATAAATGTATTCTCTTGCTTCTTTGTTGATCCTCACCACCTGCCCAAGCGCGGCGCTGACCTGACTTCCTATTTTAAAATTTATTTTTATCAGGCTGCTGATTTTCAAAACATCAGTAGTCATTATTGAACATCCGCCCTGGGAAATATTTTGTATAATCCCCGCATGCATTGTATCAGGCTGTAGGACAAGTTTTTTTCGGGACTTTGAATTTGCGCCTTCCGTAATCACAAGATAAATTTCACAGTTAATGTTTGTACTTTTGCGGCGGAAGTTTCGTAGCGCATTTTTTGCAGGTATGCTTTTTTCGGCGGCCAGAAATAATTCAACCGCGTTTCTGATGGTAAACAATTCCAATAGATCAGTTTGAGCTTCTTCCGCACTGTTTTCGCGCAGAATTCTTTTATAGGCAAGCTCGAAATTTTCGTCCAGTTTGGCGTGGTCAAGTAAAATTTCGTAAGGGTCACCGGTGTCAGACTTCAGTATTTCTTCCAAAACGGCCGCTTCTTTTCTGCTCAAACCGAAACGTTTCACTTTATTGTAAAAATTTCCGTCAACTTTAAGCCCTGACCCTATTTTGATTTCTATGCCCTCACCTTTGAAAGCGGCGCTGTTTCTTATCCGTTTTGAAACATTCATAAAAACAATCAGCGCTATAAGAAAGGCAAAGGTAACTATAAAGCCTATTACATCCAGCGGGTTTGACTTTATTTCAAACTGTGGAAGATATTGTAAACGGTGAGGATGTATATACAAAAACACTTTACACTCCCGCAGCCGGAGAGAGTTTTTCTTTAAGTGCTGTATATATATTTTTGATGCGTGGCGCTATTTCGTATTCCGCCAAATCACCGGACAGCACCATATCTTTATTTTCATAAGCCGCCAGAAATTCTTTTAACGCTGATTTAAACTCTTCAAACAAAACCGGATACCCCGTTTCCGGGTTTTCCTGTATCGCGTATTTTAACAGAGGAAACATCCGCAGCATCTTTTGCATAAACCCGGAAAACTTCTGAATCGTTTCCGCGGCCCGCCCGTCGTTTCCTGTTTGAAGGTCAAGAGGTAAATCCTCAAGGCGCGCCACATCTTCGTTCAGCTCACCTTCCATGGCAAAAAATACCGGCAGCGGCTGCCGGGCTTCAAGTTCCCGCTCTGTGGCCATATCCAGAACATCCTTTACAGTTTCATCCGAAAAACCGGCGCGCAGGGCGCGCGAAAGTATTTTGTCGTGGGCCGCAATAAAAGCGGCGGCGGGACTTTTCCGCCATAGCTCCTCGACATGATGCCTGTCATTGCCCGCCTGCCGCCACGCGGACAACGCCCTTTTCAGTTCGTTGAGCGCCTCTCCATAAAGCACGGCAAAAGGCGTGGTTTCTATCAGCAATGTTTTTGTATCCTTGATTTCCGCATTAAAAAGGACGCCCATATCGCCTGTTTCGGCTTCGGCGCCGTCAACATTTATGCGGCTCAGGCAAAAACCGCTCTCGTCAGTCCATTTTTCTATACCAGAGAGTACGTCTCCTAGCGTTTTTTCGCTCTCAAACTTAATATCCGCTACACTTCCATCAATGATAGTAACCATACTTACTAATATATCGGAATTTAAAATCAAAGTTTTAGGAACGGCGCGGTGAACGCCGTTTTCAAGCGTCCTTATGTTTACCGCTTACAAAAAACCGGGTACAATTTTGTATGCGGAATTTTATACGCGCCGTCATTATGCTTGGGTTTTTGGGGACGGCGCTTTCTTTTTCCTGCTGCGTAAAAAAAGCCCCGGAAGGACGCGCCGAATTTATTTTCGGCACGGTTTGTTCCGTCCGAATACAGCAGCGCGGCAAGGGGCGCGTATACGACAGGATTTTTGCCCGCCTGCGTGAGCTGGATGATATTTTCAACGTGAATAAACAGGGAAGCGTTATCAGTGAAATAAACCTTAAAGCCGGGATAAGTCCGGTAAAAGTTCCGAACGAAGTTATAAAGGTACTCGGCAGGGCGCTTTTCTTTGCGGAGCTTTCGGACGGGGCTTTCGATCCTACGGTAGGGCCGCTGGTAAAACTGTGGGGCATAGGCACAGAAAATGAGCGTGTACCCGGACTAGCGGAGATTGAACTGGCGCTTTCGCTTGTAAATTGGCGCGATGTCGAGCTTGACGGAAAAAACAACACGGTTTTTTTGAAAAAAGAAGGCATGATGCTGGATACGGGCGGGATAGCCAAAGGTTACGCGGCGGACGAGGCGCTAGAAATCATCAAGGCTGCCGGTGTAAGCGGCGCTTTAATCGACTTTGGCGGGAACATAATAGTTTACGGCGAGAAAGCGGCGGGCGGCGCGCCGGGAAATAGGACGGCCTGGCGGATAGGCGTTCAGCACCCGCATAAGGAGCGCGGCGAGTTCATAGGCGTAATCAGCGTGGAGGACAGTACGCTGGTAACATCGGGAAACTACGAACGGTTCTTTGAGCGGGACGGCAGGCGCTACCATCATATCCTGTCTGCAAAAACAGGCTTCCCTGTCGAAACCGGCATCAGCTCCGTGACTATAGTCCAGAGCCTAGCGCCGGAGGAAGGCGGCGCCTCCATGGATGCGGACGCTCTTTCCACAACATTGTTTGCGCTTGGTTATGACGGCGCCTGTTCTTTCGTATCGCGCTTTGCCGGCGCCGGCGCGATTTTTATACTGAAGGACGGTGAAATACGCTTAACGCCGGACATGGAAGGGCGTTTCATCTACTAGAACCCAGACACGATTAAACCTGTGGAGTTATTTTTAGAATTTGGGCGCATCGCCGCTGCGCGGCGACCGGGCTTTGCGGGGCTCCGCTTCGCTACGGCCCCGCCTGCGGCGTGGCCGCTACGCGCCCCTCCAATCCCTTGCGCGGCGCTTCGTGTCCTGAATTAGCCGGGTCA
>JAITAE010000306.1 GCA_031284295.1 Spirochaetaceae bacterium | reverse complement strand
GTGCCGGCAGGCTATCTTTTTTTGAGGCAATTTTATACACTGTAACCTTATAAATCATTAAAATAGGAGATAATTCAATGGATTTTGAAATGGTAAATGTGGGCTTGTGGTCTGTGTTTCCGCCGGCCTTTGCGATTGCTCTCGCGCTTATCACAAAGGAGGTTATTTTTAGCCTTGTACTCGGTGTTATGTCCGGTACGCTGATATACGGCATCGCCTCTCATACGAGCATACTGGGCGTGTTTTACACGACGGCCGACCTGATGATAAACAAAGTCGGAGACAACGGTTCGATGATAGTGTTTTTGTCGCTGCTTGGGGCGCTCGTTGCGCTTGTTACGCGCGCCGGGGGCTCGCGGGCTTACGGGAAATGGGCCTCCCGCAAGCTAAAAACTAAACGAAGCGCCTCCCTTGTTACGGGGCTGCTCGGCATTCTGATCTTCATTGATGATTATTTTAACTGCCTTACCGTGGGCACGGTAATGAAGCCGGTTACCGACAGGCACAAGATTTCCCGCGAAAAACTCGCATGGCTTATCGACTCGACGGCCGCGCCTGTCTGCGTGATAGCGCCGATATCGTCCTGGTCGGCTTCGGTTGTTTCGTACTACCCCACGGCAACCGGCATAACCGGAATGCAGGCCTTTGTGCAGGCTATCCCGATAAACCTGTACGCACTGTTAACAATAGTGATGGTATTCTTTATTTCAGCGCGCAAGAACGGCGATTTTGGGCCGATGCTTGCGGCGGAAAAACGGGCGGCGGAAGCCGAATCCATGCATGACGCGGATATAGCGCAGAATGACGACATCGCAAAACTTGAGGCGTCGGATAAGGGGACATTCCTCGATCTGATAATCCCCGTGCTGATGCTCGTCGTGTTCTGTATCCTTGCGATGCTGCATTACGGCGGCTTGTGGGATGGCAGCGGCAAGAGCGTTTACGATGCTTTCGGCGATACGGACGCCGGCATGGCTCTTTCACTGGGCGGCTTGTGCGCGATCATCGTGGCCTTTTTTATGTATGTGCCGCGCCGCCTTATCTCGTTCACCGATTTCTTTGCCAGTATAACGGCCGGAATTAAAGCTATGGTACCGGCGCTGGTGATACTTACCCTCGCATGGACTATAAGCGGAGTTTGCCGCGACTTGCTTTCTACGGGCGATTATGTGGCCAGCCTTGTGCGTGATTCGAATATGCCTGTGGCGCTGATTCCCGCGATAATGTTCCTGTTTGCCTGCGGCCTTTCTTTCGCTACCGGCACATCGTGGGGTACCTTTGGCATACTGATACCGATAACGATAGCCGTATGCGACCAGGTAGCGCCTTACCTGTCGATAACCAGCCTTGCCGCCGTGATGGGCGGCTCTGTATTCGGTGACCACTGCTCCCCGATCTCCGACTCGACTATTCTTTCGTCAACGGGGGCGGGCTGCCGCCATATAGACCATGTCGCTACCCAGATTCCTTACGCGGTAACGGTGGCCGGTTCCTGTCTTGTAGGCTATCTAATCGCCGGTTTTTCGATAAAATCGCTCGGTTTCGGTGGCATGGTGGCTGTAAGTCTGCCGGTTTCGCTTGTGATGATGCTGGTTTTGCTGCTGGTTTTGCCGAAAGCCGCCGCCAGGCGGCCAGCCCCACCAGTGGGTTTAAAGTCCGCTACGCGGCCCGCCAGCGGGTTTTAAATCCGCTACGCGGTAGCGTACCGCAAGCGGGGTTTACGCCGTGCCTTAGGGTCCGAAGACGGCGCTTGGCATACGCGGCTGACAGCGGGTTTTAAGTCCGCTACGCGGTAGTATGCCGCCAGAGGCTTTAAAGTCTGCGGGTATGTCAGTTGTGTCCCTGAATTTAGCTAGGTCTTCAATGATTCTTGATATGAAGGGGGGACGATTTCCATGCCGTCAGCGGCACATAGCCGCCTTTTCGTCCGTCCCCCCTTCGGGCGCACTGCGTTGCGCCCTACCCCCCAATCCGCCACCTAAAGGAGGCTGGAGTTTGCTTCGCAAACTCCGAAAATAACCGGCTACGCCGGTTATTCCGCGTACAGGCAAAAAATGCCGCAGGCTGTGGCGCGGGGACGGATGGACAGGTTTTTACTCTACGGCATAGCTTAAATATTCGGATTCGCTGATCTCTTTTTTTGTAAAGTTTTTGCCATTTTCCGTATAAAAAGCCAAAAATTTTGTTTCTTCGGTTTCTTTAACGGTATCGTTTGAAGAAACCAGTGATGGGTCAATAAGAACTGTTCCTGTTATATAGTATCCATCATTTCCATAAAAAAGCAAATCAACCCTTTTGGAACTAAGAACCGCGTCAACCAACGCTATCGCGCCGGGCACTTGCTCCAGCGCATTATCGACAGCGCTTTCTATTGTTACATTAAACTTGGTAGGGAGATATATAATCATGTGGTAAATATCATTTCCCTCTACTTTTTGATTGGAACGCTTAAACTCTGAAGAGCGGCTCCAATCAATGCTTTTTGTTGAAATTACTGTAAACGCTCCCAGCCGTGTTGCGCATCCCGCCGTCATTAACGCAAGCAATATAACAAGCGTCAATCCAAATTTTTTAAAATATACTTCTTTGTAGTTTTCCACAACTACCTCCTGAATTTTTTCGTTATGCGTTTTGATTTCATAAATTTTGGTTTATGACGCATACGCTTTGTATAACCGTTCACAAGGTATTCCTATATATCTGTATTACAATTCCGAATTATAAAGAGACGCTATGTGGAGTATATAGGTGATACCACCTATATATAACAGTGTGAACGGTTATCTATTTATTTTCCGCATAGTGAACGTCTCCGGGATTTTAGTCTACGGCATAAACCACCCCCTTGCCCCTCTGAAACCAGCAGACGCGACGAATATGAAGAAAAAATCGTCCCCTCCGTACAAACCGCCAGGACAATTCGCGTAATGTTTTTGAGAAAACGCCGTTAAGGATTTAGCGGGAAAATTCAGTCCTATACTTATGGGGGGGGGGGGGGTTAAATTAGTCAAATATTCCGCCGCCGCCGTTTCAAAGCGGATTTATCCCGCATTCATCCACATATACACGGTTTCCTTCCGGTATCCCGGCTATTCGCTTCAGGTACTCTTCGCGGTCTTTCTCTGGCTTTTCCGAATGAGCAAAAGTTTTTTTCGTGTAACACCAAGTATTATTCCAGTTTTTTTCAGCCTCGTCAATAATTCTTATATTTTTTGCAGGGCAATGTCATTTAACTTAGCCGAACAGTGCGCGATGAACCTCCCCGCCCTGAAGTCGAATAACCGGCTGCGCCGGTTATTTTCGGAGTTTGCGTTTAACGCAAACTACAGGCTGTTATCTGGGCTGCCGGACGGTGTCACCATGTCCATCACAATTTTTCTATTTCCTCGAGCGAAAAACCGGTCCCCAGAGCTATCTGTTGGGCCGGTATGCCTATTCTCTTGAGATTCCGCGCAACTTCCAGCCGGCCTTTCTTTTCACCCTCGTTCAGTCCCTCTTGCCGTCCTTTCAATTCTCCCAGCTTTTCTCCCTCCTGCCGTCCTTCCAGGCGTCCCTCTTGCCGTCCCTCCTGCCGTCCTTTCAATTCTCCCAGCTTTTCTCCTTCCTGCCGTCCCTCACGGAGGCCCTCGCGTTTTGCCTCTACAAGCTTGCTCTGCGTGTCTACCTGGTACTTGTACTCGCTCATCAGACGCGCGCGCTCCTCCTCGTCACGGCTTATCCTTACCA
>JAITAE010000304.1 GCA_031284295.1 Spirochaetaceae bacterium | reverse complement strand
CGCACACGGTTGCGCCCTACCCCCCAATCGGGGGCCTCGTTTAATCAGTGCTTCCCGATCTCCTCTTTGGTAATTTTGAGCGTGTCGCTGGTCCTGGTATGTAGTATCCAGACACGATTGTAACAATGGGTAGGATAGTATATTTTAGAAGGCATAGAAGCCGCCAAGAGGGAGGGGATCTATGTCAAAAAAGAAATACAAGGTAACGTTGACGGAAGATTTAGAGGAAAATCTTCTTCATAACATCGTCAACCGTGGGAAACACGGCGCCCAAAACGGAAGCGGACCCAGACTATGCTCCTTATTAATGAAGGATACACCGGCGGACCTTAGGGCTGTTAGCGGATGCCTAGGGAAACGCTGACTTGAACAAGTCCGTTAAATGAGGCCGCCGGTTGGGGGGTGGCGGAATACCGCGCTTGCGCGGGATGGAGACAGGGGCGCTAAAAACATATCCAAAACGGCGGCCTGATCCCGCGCCACAGCCTGCGGTATCTTTCGACTGTACGCGCTCAATGTTTCGCGTGCCGTTATCGGGCTGGGGCGCGACGGACAGGCGGCTATATGCCGGTAACAGCATGGAAATAGCGCCCCCCTTCTTGGTAATCGGTGACTCCCTGATAGATAGTTCTCTTATCATATATGATGATTACCGGACTATGTACGCCATTTTATAAGAATTTTTGGAAAAAAGGAAAATATGAATAGAGTAGAATTGCTTGCCCCCGCTGGGAGCGTGGAGGCTCTTAACGCCGCGGTAAACGGCGGGGCGGACGCGGTATACCTTGGATTGAAGAACTTTAACGCTCGGCTGCGCTGCGCTAATTTTACCTACGGACAGTTTGAAGGCGCGCTGCGCGGACTGCATAGAGCGGGACGCAGGTTGTATGCCGTGTTGAACACGGTGTTTGAGCAGCGGGAGGCTGACAGGATGTACCAGACCTTGAAGTACCTGTCAAAGTCAGGCTGCGATGGGATCATTGTTCAGGACTTCGGCGTCCTTGAGATGGCGCGCGCATATTTCCCGTCCATGAAAATTCATTCGTCTACTCAGATGAACGTCTCATCGGCAAAGGCTGCAAACCTGCTGTCAAAAGAAGGTGTAACTCGCGCCGTGCTTGCCCGCGAACTCAGTTTTGAAGAGATAAAATCAATACGCGGTAGTACGAACATCGAGCTTGAAGTCTTCGTCCACGGCTCGCTCTGCGTAAGCGAATCAGGGCTATGCCTTTTTTCAAGCTATCTGGGAGGAAAATCGGCGAACCGCGGTATGTGTACCCAAGCCTGCCGCAGACTCTATTTCGCCGGAAACAGCGACAGCGGCGCATACTACTTTAGCCCGCGCGACCTCAGACTGCTGGAAAAAATCCCGTCCCTTGTTGAGGCCGGCGTGGACTCATTCAAGATAGAAGGGCGGATGAAAAGCGCGGACTATGTTGGCTGCGTTGTCCATGCGTACCGGACAGCGCTTGACGCTGTTTTAAACGGCGGCGCGGGTGAGCTTGCGGGCAAAGGCATGGCTTTGGCGGCGGGCTTGTTGAAGAATGATTTTGCCAGAGAGAAAACTATGTTTCACTTTGACGGCATGGACGAGGCGGGTGATGTAAGCGCGTGGTTGAACCCTTCTCAGGACGGGGGAACCGGCATAAAGCTGGGCGCTATCGGCGGAATACGGGACGATGGCGGCCTCCGTATGGCGCTGGTCAAACGTTTCGGGGAGAATTCAGGCGGCGTTCTCCCTGAAGCGGGCGACTCAATACGCATACACAGCGTGGATGACGCGGAACGCTCATCCCATAAAGTGAAGTATGTTGAACATGAAACGGAAGATTCGTTCTGGATTGATGTACCGGCGGGCTTTTCGGCGGGCGACAATGTTTATTTGATAAGCGTGAGGGAAATGTCGCGCCGCTATCGGCCTATTCTGCAAAAAGATGCGGACGGCAGCCATACTCACAGCCGTCCGGGTTTTGAAAAAGCGCCACCGGTAAAATTTCCGCCTGTGAAGAGGGAGGCGCAAAAAGATTTCCCGGAGGGTCTCTATGTTTCTGTCTCGCGCATCGAGGATATGTATGTGGCGCAGTCTGTAAAACCTGCTGCTCTCATATTCGCCGCGTCGCGCGGGAACATAAGGCGCTTGCTACACGAAAAGAAGCCGCTGCCGTTCAAGGCAAAAGATACAATCCTGTCGCTGCCGCCGTTCTTTGCTGAGGGAGACGCGGCCTTTTACGAGGACGCGCTGGGCGCGCTTGCCGGCGCGGGATACTCGCGCTATATCGTAAACAACCTTGCGCATATACAGCTTCTAAAAAACATAAACGCCGCCTTGATTTCAGGCCCATACCTTTACACATTTAACCGTTATGCCGTCTCGTTTTTGGCGGCGCATCAACTGTATTTTTTTGTTACGCCGCTGGAAAACAACAGGCAGAATCTTGAGCGTACTTTTGATACGCATGAGCGGGGCGGCGTCTTTGTTACCGTGTTTGCCTACCCCCATCTGTTCAGGATACGCTCCGCCTTGAACGGCAGTGGGCTTTATGATTTCAGTGAATTCACGGACAAGCGCGGCGAAGTGTTCAGGTTTGTCCGCGGAGACGGCGAATCATGCGTGCTTCCCGGCAGAGCATTTTCTATCATCGACAAGATTCCCTTCCTGATGCATTCAGGATTTAAGCGGTTCATCGTAGATTTCAGCGGCCCCGTCCTTCACAAAGCGGATTACAAGACGGTAACGAAGGCAGCTTCCGAAGCGACAGTACTGAGCGGCACGGCCCGTTTCAACTGGAAAGACGGTTTTTATTCACAGGAAAAGCCGCGCGACATGACAGCGAGCGAGAACTTTGTCCCGTGATGGAAAGCGGCGGTGCAGGGTAAGTGGAGTGAACTTTGCCGTTTTCTCGCGTGGAGATCCTGTTCAGGACGCGAATATCCGCGCAAGGGATAGAAGCGGTATAAAAACGCGCAGCGTTTTTATACTAGCGGATAGCCCGGTCGCCGCGTAGCGGCGATGCGCCCAAATTCCAAAACTAAATCCAAAAGTTTAATCGTGCAGGATACTAGGGAAACGCTGATTAAATGAGGCCGCTGACTGGGGGGTGGCGGAATACCGCGCTTGCGCGGGATGGAGACAGGGGGGCGCGACAGGCAGGCGGCTATATGCCGGGAACAGCATGGAAATAGCGCCCCCCCTTATTAATGAGCCTTCGCGCGGCAAGCCGCGGGTTTTAAACCAGATATTACAGAATAAATCAGTGCTTCCCTAGGGAAGCACTGATTAAATCGGGGATATGTGGTAGGATAGTAACTATGAACAAGCAACAAACATTTACGGACGTGGAATACGGAAAACGGAAACGGATAAGCCGGC
>JAITAE010000280.1 GCA_031284295.1 Spirochaetaceae bacterium | reverse complement strand
GCGGATTCGGCGAGCTGACCGGTCTCGTACTTGTCTTTGAACAGGTCGTCGATGAATTTTTCAAGGCGCGCTACGGTCGGTTTTTCAAGCGTACGAGTTGCCGCCTCCGTAACATCCGCAAGCATTACAACAGCCGACTCGCGGGAGCGGGGCGGGTTGCCCGGGTAGCAGAAATCCTCCCTGTCCACCTGTCCCTCCTTTTCAAGCGCGGCGTTGTAAAACCACTTTATAAGTGAATTGCCGTGGTGCTCCGCGATAAAACTGATTACTTCGGTTGGCAGTCCTATCGCCCTAGCCTTTTCAAGGCCAAGTTTTACGTGGCTGCGGATGATTGTAGCGGAAAGGCGCGGATTTAATTCGTTATGTTTATTGTAAAGTTTTTGATTCTCTACAAAGTATTCAGGATGGTCTATCTTGCCTATATCGTGATAGTAGGCGCCGACCCGCGCAAGCAACGCATTTGCCCCGATCTCGTTGCAGGCTGTTTCCGCAATGGAGGCTACCATCATGGAATGACTGTATGTTCCCGGCGCCGAACTTTCCAGCTTGCGTAACACAGGTGCGCCGGTATCAAGCAATTCTATCAGCTTGAATGTCGTGGCAAGGCGCAACGCGTTTTCTATTATCGGCAGTACGCCCAGAACCAGCATTCCCGATGCCAGGCCGTTCACGACCGCCCAAAATATAATGGACGGATAGAATCTGACGGGGCAGTTCCGTATCAGCATAATTGAAATAACGGCAATGACATTTATTATCGCGATTATCGCGCCGGCCATTACCATGTCCATACGCCGCCTGGCCTTGCGTAACGACAACGCGCTCGAAGTACCGGAGGCCGCCGCCATTATGTACGCCTCGATGTTTATCGAACCTGACAGCAGGGCGCCCATCGGAAGTAGCAGGGCTATAACCATGCCAAGCCGGGAATCAATAGATATGGAAACCAGCATCACCACCAGCGCCGTCGGCAGCGCGATGGAAACAGGCATATATCCGTCAAACAAATTGATATTCCTAGTAAAAAAAACCGCGATGAAGTATACGCCGCTCAGGGTTGAAAGAAGCAACACTTCCGCTTCGGTACGGCGGTGTTTTCCCCGTAAACTTAAACGGCGGCCCGTAAAAAATATAAACAGTAAAAAAAACAGTAAAAAAAGCAGCAGGCGGCCAATAAATATATACGCCCCCGGGTTTTTGTCGGGAAGAAACGCGCCGGCGGAAATAATGAACGCAAGCAGTACCGCGGCAGACTGTTTTACCGTGAAGCCCGTGGCCTTTACCGCGTTTACCGCGGTTTTAAATATGTTTTTCTTCATCGTATGCCTGTATTATCTTTTTGATAAGCGTATTTCTGACCACATCCATGGTGTTCAGGTACGAAAAATGAATGCCGTCAACATTTTTCAGTATGGAAAGCGCGTGTAAAAGTCCCGAATCTATGCGTTTCGGCAGATCGATCTGGGTGGCGTCGCCCGTTATCACGGCCCGCGAACCCTGTCCCAGACGGGTAAGGAACATTTTCATCTGTTCTTTCGTCGTATTTTGCGCTTCGTCAAGGATGATGAAGGCCTCGTTCAGGCTGCGTCCTCTCATATAGGCGAGCGGCGCGATCTCAATGATACGGCTGTCCTCCATACGGCGTATCACTTCGTAGGGGACCAGCGCCTCCATCGCGTCGTAGAGGGGACGGAGGTACGGGTTTATTTTTTGCGCAAGATCACCCGGCAGAAAGCCGAGGCTTTCTCCCGCTTCGACAACCGGGCGCGTGAGTACCAGCTTGCGAATTTTTTTTGACAGCGCCAGCGAAAGCGCGTTGGCTATCGCAAGGTAGGTCTTGCCCGTACCGGCGGGCCCCACACAAAAACAGATGTCCGACTCACGCATACCCTGGACATAGGCGGCCTGGTTGCCGGTACGTGGAAAAACCTTGCCGAAACCGTGCGGGATGTTTATGCAACCTGAGCGTATCGCTTCCGCATGGCGTATCGCTTCACCGCTTTCACCTTCAAAATCACCGGCAAGGGCCCTTACAAAGTCCGGTGAAGGTGATTCGCCTAGCCGAGCAACACTGATCAGGTTGTCCATCACGCTACGGAAGCGTTCCGCGCCCGTCTCGTTCAAGCCTTCCATCCGTACCTCGTTGCCGCGCACGGCAAGTTTACCGCCAAGTGTATGCTCAAGGACTTTCAGGTTACTGTCGTTAGAACCGCACACGGCGGAAATCAAATCCCTGCCATCCAGCACTATAGTTACACTGTCTTCCAAATAGACCTCTATAAATAGTGTAGGTTCCGCTTCCCCAACCGTCAAGTCCCGCCATCTTGCCGGGCGGCGCTCCATGCCTTGTAGCTTTCTGCCATCTCTGTCCGCGCCGTTCGGGGATGTGCGTCCGCCCAGGCTGCGCCACGGCGCATTTGCCCTCTACATATTCGTTCAGAAAAAAGAAAAAGCGGTCAAATTCCGCTTCCGGCATCGAAAGATAATCCGCCATCCGCATCTTCTTCCGCTATTATGGATTACGAAGGTCAACGCACCCTCCTCTCTTAGGGAAGTACTGATTAAATGGGGCGGCGGTTTGGGGGTAGCGGTGTTGGGGGCCACGGCCATTGGGTTGGGGGCCACGGCCATAGGGTTGGGGGCCACGGCCATAGAGTTGGGGGCCACGGCCTTAGGGTTGGGGGCCACGGCGGCTCAACGCGCTGCGTTGAGCTCCGGAGTTTGCGCCGCGGCGCTTACCGCAAACTCCTGGCCCTTATCTGGGTGGTGGATTTGGGGGGTAGGGCGCAACGCAGTGCGCCCGAAGGGGGGCGCGGCCCTTATCTGGGTGGCGGATTGGGGGGGTACTGGAAGACCCGCGCAGCGGGGCTGGAAGTAGGGGGGCGCGGCGAGGGGGCGGCTATGTGCCGGTGACGGCATGGAAAACAGCGCCCCCCTTTTTAATGAGCCTCCGTGCGGTATCTTGAGCGTTAGTTTGAACGGAGTCTGAGTTTGCGTTCCGCGCAAACTTCGGATAAGGAAATTTATAATACCGTCTGGTTTAATACCAAATCTCTGTAGGTGTTACCTTTTTCGCCGGGGTCTGCAAGGCAGACCCCCAGATGATAAACTTCCAT
>JAITAE010000001.1 GCA_031284295.1 Spirochaetaceae bacterium | reverse complement strand
CGAACAAGTCTATTCGTGTCCGGGATCAGGTTCTCTGACCGGGAAAACCAACATTTATCCTGCCGTCATGATACCGGTAGTTTGCTGCTTCGGGTTAAATCTCCAGGTACTTGACAAATCCCGGACAATGGCTTTAAGGTAAAAAATATGTATATATTTAATTTTAAACCGGTTTATGCTGTTTTACTGTTAAATATTTTTTTTACAGGCTGCGCAACAAAAAAACCGTTGAATTTCATCAGGGCGGATGACGCATACGCCGCCGATAGTATCGTTGTTCACAACATCGATGATTTTGAAGCGCTTATAAGAGAAAATAAAGTAAACACCGTATTTTATACCGATGAATATTTTTTTGCGCAGATAGATTCGGTGGTTTATTCGCATATATCACGCGGTTACAGGAATTTTCGTGAGTACCGTGAAGGCAGGCTGAAAAAGCCGGAAAGCTGGTCTATATTTAAGCCCGGTTACTCAAACTAGCGGTGACATAACAGGGATGGTGTTATGAGGAATTTTAGAATACTGAATATGCTGGCCTTGTGGGGCAGTGCGTTGCATGGGCGTTCTATTGGGGGGCGCGGTCATGTTTTATCAGGCGGCGCCAAGTCCGCCCGCTCGGAAGAGCGGGCGGGTAAATTCCGACTGCAGATAAAAGAAACATCTTTTCTGCTCTGCGTGCTTATAAGCCTTGGTTTGATTTTTTGTTATTACTCATCGTATTTTTTACATAAAAACATAAACAGTATTTTATATCTTGTCATTTTTCTGCTGACCATTGTAAACGTAGTGTTGAATTTCGCATACGGCAGGCAGTTAGAAGCCCTGACAAAAAAAGCCGAAGCGGCAAGCAAAGCAAAAAGCGATTTTCTTGCGAATATGAGCCATGAAATAAGAACGCCGATGAACGCTATAATCGGCCTGTCAGAATTTATACCTTTGGATAATCTTGACAACAGCCAAAAAAATTATCTGCGGGATATACGAAAAATGTCCAGAAACCTGCTCGGAATAATCAATAACATTCTAGATTTTTCAAAGATTGAAGCCGGAAAAATGGAGCTTGTTCCGGTTCATTTTAACCTGACATCACTGTTCAACGATCTTGTTTCCATGTTCAATTTTATGGCATCCGGTAAGGAGCTTGAATTCATCGCTTCCATGGACAAAAATCTGCTTGAGGTTGTTTACGGCGATGAAATGTGCATACGTCAGATTCTTACAAATATAATAAACAATGCGATAAAGTATACGCGGACAGGCTTTGTAAATTTCAAATTAGAAAAAGATACCCGCCCGGACGGAAAAGAGTATATCAAGGCTGTTGTGGAAGATTCCGGTATAGGAATAAGCAAAGAGGATATTCCAAAATTGTTTGGTACATTCCAGCGCCTCAACACAAATAAAAACAAAAAAATATCGGGAACGGGTCTTGGCCTTGCGATAACAAAACAGCTTTTGGATTTAATTGGCGGTTCAATCAATGTGGAAAGTGAATACAAAAAAGGTTCCACTTTTACGATATACATCCCATTCACACCGGGAGATCCGCTCAAGGTCGAGAACGATGCCGATTTTTCAGGTTTTGTCAGCGCCCGCGAAGGCGCCGTGATAAATATACTGGCGGTGGACGACAGTATCATAAATTTAAGCGTTATAGAAAGGCATCTCGCGGTACATGGCATGAAGGCCGACACCTGTGAAAGCGGCCGCGAGGCCTTTGATAAAATCCTGCAGAAAGACTACGATATTGTTTTTCTTGATCACATGATGCCTGAAATGGACGGTATCGAAACGTGCGCCCTGATTCGCGGACTTGACGGCGAAAAATACAAAGAACTTCCAATAATCGCTTTAAGCGCCAATGCGGTTTCCGGCGCGCGCGAACTTTTTCTGGAATCCGGTATGAATGATTTCATATCAAAGCCGATAGACCCAGTCCGGTTAAACAGCGTTCTTTCAACATTTCTGCCGCCTGAAAAAACAACCGTGACATTCCACGCGGATTCCCTGCCTGGACACGAGGTTATCTGGAGCGATGATGACAGAAGGATTTTCCGTGAACTCAGCTCAATCGCGGGACTTAACACGCAGAAAATGCTGACTCACGCCGGCACCCGAACCTCGGATTACTTAAAGGTGCTTCAGCAGTTTATTAACGGCGTCGATGAAAATATTAAAAAAATAAAAACCGCGCTGAATGATAAAAATTGGCAGGATTATTTAATCCTTGTTCATGCGTACAAGGGCGTATTAGCGATAATCGGCATGACCGGACTGTCTGAACGCGCCCTGCGGTTAGAAACGGCGGCAAAGTATATAATTGAATCAAAAACCAATCCTGAAAATGCGGACACGAAAAAGAAACTCAAAGAAAACCTGAAGCTTTGCGAAACGAACACGCTTTCTCTATGCGGTGAAGTAATAGCGTTACGTGACGCCCTGGCGAACATACCCCCGCTTGTAAATGCGCCACAGTATGAAAAAGTAAAGGTTGACGCCGTATTGCTTAGAGAAAAATTGAACGCACTGGAAGCGGCTTGCAATTTGTTCAGGGCAAAAGACACCGCCGATGTTTCCACCGAACTGGAAAAATACACATTCAATGAAGAAGTTGACGCTAAACTTTCATGTATTTGCAAGCTAACCGGCGCGTTCCGCTTTGCCGATGCCGCCTTGAAAATAAAGGAACTAGACGGCCTTATGCATAATTATATCGTAAATTCTTTTTAGGTCTTCCCCGTTAAAGTATTCAATACGGATACAGCCTTTGGAAACGGAACCGTCGATGGAGACTTTTGTGCCGAGCGTTTCGATAAATTTTTGCGTGATATCGGCAAGATCGGGATCGTTTTTGGGAGGCGGAGCGGGTGGAGGCGGCCTTGGCGCTTTGCCGGCAACAGGCATTCTGCCTAGGACGGAGGCCCGCTTTTCCGCCTCACGCACGGAAATGCCATCCGTCATTATTTCGGAAAAAAGCTGCTGCTGTGAGTCCTCCGAATCGAGGGACAGTATTGCACGAGCATGGCCCGCGCTGATGCCGCCCGTCTTCAGCGCATCCTGCATCGGGGGCGGCAGCCTCAAAAGCCGCATTGCGTTTGCCAGCGTCGAACGCTTTTTCCCGACACGGCGCGCGGCCTGATCCTGTGAAATGTTCGCCGCCTCCATCAGATGCCTGTAGGCGGCGGCTTCTTCTATAGGGTTTAGGTCAGCGCGCTGAATATTTTCGACCAGGGCCACCGCGATACGCTGTTCGTCGCTGAACTTGCGGATTATGGCGGGAATTTCGGAAAGGCCCGCCATACGCGCCGCGCGGCTTCGTCTTTCGCCGGTGATAATGGTGTACAAGCCGTTATCATCTTCCTCAACAAGTATCGGCTGTATCACGCCGTGCTGTTTAATCGATTCGGCTAACTCCCCGAGCGCCTCCTCGTCAAAATTCATGCGCGGCTGGTCAGGGTTTGCGGAAATTTTTTTAAGCGGCAGCATAATCTCGCTGTTTCTGCCGGCTACACGGTCAACCTCTTCATCTATGCCTATCGGAAGCAGCGCCTCTATCCCTCCGCCAAGACCAAATTTAATTCCTGCCATGTATCCCTTCCGTATGCAACAACAATTCCCGCGTCAGACTTTTGTAGGCTAAAGCGCCGGCACATCCAGCGTCATACTTAGAAATCGGCAGCCTATGCGATGGAGCCTCAGACAGACGTACATTACGCGGAATAATCGTTAAAAATACCCTGTCTTTGAAATAGGTCGTAACGTGCTTAACAACCTGCTGCGCAAGCCGCGTCCGCTGGTCGTACATGGTAAAGAATATGCCGTCTATGGCAAGGGGCGGGTTTATACTCAATTGAATACGCTTTATCGTTTGAAGCAGCATACTCAAGCCTTCAAGCGCAAAGTATTCGCACTGCATCGGGATGAGTACCCCGTCAGCGGCGGCGAGCCCGTTCAGCGTAAGCACGCCCAGCGACGGCGGGCAATCAATCAGTATAAAATCATAGTTCTCCTCAATCGGCAAAAGAGCTTTTTTCAGAAACTGGTCGTAACGTTTTTCGTTGATAAGTTCGACGGTTGCCCCGGAAAGGTCCATTGTTGCGGGAATTACAAAAAGTTTATTGCAGACAGTCTTTTGCACCGCCTTTTCGACAGGGATTTTACCGGCAAGCACCTCGTAAATGCCGTTTTTTTCGGGTTTTATGCCTAGCCCGCTCGAAAGATTAGCCTGCGAATCAAAATCGACAAGCAGAACATTTTTGCCGGCTTCCGCGAGATAAGCGCCGATATTAACCGCGGATGTCGTCTTCCCAACACCGCCCTTTTGATTAACAAAAACAATAGTTCTTTTCATTGCTGTTTTAAAGCTACCAAACGCTAAAAGACTAATAAAATATATCATTTTTTATTATAACCCAACAACCGCGTCACCGGCAAGATACTCTGGCCGAAATCAGGGTGGAATCATTAAATTTGCATTTATATATCTTGTTACGCATGAGGCTCGCTTCATTTCTGAAGCGGGGTAATTAAGTTGAAAAGTGAATTACCGGAATTCTGAGCGGGGATAATTCAGTTCAAAAAGAAATTACCGGACTTAGTCCCTCATTTTATGCGGCAGTCAATACAACGCGTTGCGCGTAACATGAGCTATGAAGCTCCCCGCCCTGAAGCCGCAAACTTTGCGGCGGGGTATCATGTAAGCGTTGCATTGTTTACGAGGTTGAGTTTGCGCTTGACGCCACAAAACAGCGGCGCGCTGTTTTGTGGCGCAAACTCCCGCCCTTTATGGAATGATTGCCGACGCGACAGGCCCCCAGTTCCCGTGCTCGCCTTTTTGGTTTTCGTAGCGGGCGCAGAACCAGGCGGTCATACCGGATTCGGCGGCGTCAAAGTTTAGCAGTTCCTTTTTCCGGCGGGTAAAGCGGTAGTGGAGAAGTTCCGCCCCGTCTTTAGGCGCGTTCATCAGGTAATGTTTGACGCCGGCGGGTCAGGCTACTACTGGCGTGGGTGAGGGCAATCTGGTACTGACCGCCGTGGCGGGCAATAACGGCGCGAAGCTGGTGATAACCGCCGGCACGGGCGGCGTGAAAGCCGGCGCGACCACAATCACCGGCGAATGGCAGGCGGTAGGCACAGCAGGCACGGTTACAATCGCGGCAACCGACACGGCTACTTCCAGCATCACGGCAAGCGCCAACACCGTCGCCTTTACCGCCGGCACAGGCGGAACCATCACCCAGGCGGCAGAGGAGGACAACAACCTGCTCATCGGGGCGAATACCACGATAGCGCTGGGTGGAGATAAGGATGCGGCAGTTGGTGCAATCGTGCTGACAGGAGATAATACCAACCCGGCCGTGCTCACACTTATCGGAAAGATAACGGGCGAGACATTAACTACGCCGGTTGATGCTGGTGACATCGAGATAGATAACGCGGTGCTTGCTGATACAAATGCGATAACTGGCCTTACCGACAGTGGGCCTAATAATAATCTAGGCTCGCTTATCGGTGCGACAGAGAACAACACCATTACCGCAGGCGGTAGCAGTGATGATGTTACACTTAACTCCGAGGCAACAATTACTACCTACCTGCTAATACCCTCCGGCGGCGTTCATAGCCGGTAAAAGGCGGGGCGTATGCCCCGCCTATCAAACAAAAGCCCTCCGGCGGTAGCCGGAAGGCAGCCCTTTAAGGGCAAAGGATATATATGAAATTTACGTTTACTTTTACAGAATTCGAGCCGCATTACTTCCTAGCGTGGACAATCAGTTCACAATGCTACAACACCGGCAAGGTTACGATCAAATCGGG
>JAITAE010000272.1 GCA_031284295.1 Spirochaetaceae bacterium | reverse complement strand
GGACTTCAGGCGCGCTTGATGAGTCAGGCGCTGCGAAAACTTACCGCGATAATCGGAAAATCACGGACGGTTCTGATTTTCATCAACCAGATTCGTATGAAGATAGGCATAATGTTTGGCAATCCGGAGACCACTACCGGCGGAAACGCGCTAAAATTCTATGCGTCTTTGAGGCTCGATGTGCGCAAACAGGAGACCATCGAGGGGGGCGGCGATGCGGACGCTGTGGGCAACCGCATCAAAGTCAAAGTGGTAAAAAACAAGGTTGCGCCGCCTTTCCGCAAGGTGGAATTGGAAATAATGTTTGGCAAGGGCGTTTCCGCGATTGCCAGCCTGCTGGATGCCGCCGTGAAATACGAAATTATAGATAAAAAAGGCGCGTGGTTCTCGTATGGCGAGGAAAAAATAGGGCAGGGCAGGGAAAACGCGAAGGAATTCATTGAAAAGAATCCTGAATTTGCCGCTGAAGTCGAAACGCGGGTAAGAAAAATCATGTTCCCTGATAAAACTGCCGAAGAAGCGGCTACGGGAACAAAGTCCGCGGCAGCGCCGGCCTCTAAACCGGCGGACGTAAAAAAACCGGTTCCGTCGGCGGAAGCCGCGCCCGCCGCCCCTGCCGCCCCTGCCCGTAAGACTGCGGCGGCAAAATACGCTGTTGACCCTGAAAGTGAGGATGACGAGGGGCTGTTTTGAACGAAGCTGATGTAAATGTATGAAATTGACGGAGGGTACTGTGATAGCGGCAAGAAAATGTAAAAGAAATCCGAACGTAAGTTTCATTTATGTTGGCAGTGCAATGAACGGTCTCGCCCGCGGCATTGAAAAGTCAAGCTCTGAGTTTGCAAAAAATGAACAGGAAGCCTAAAGTATGGTGAAAAACTTATGATACTTTCAGCTTCCGGCTGGCGGGGTATTTTTTCTGAGGACGGAGACGAGGAGAGCCGGTCTAAAAAAATTTCCGGCTTCCACGCCTCTGTTGCGGAGGCGGCGGCGGCGCTTTTTGCGGACTTTGTCCGCAAAAAGAATGGCGGGCGCGCCCCCCGCATCATCGTGGGCCTTGATACGAGGCCCACCGGCATGGCCGTCGCGGAGCAGGTATTGAACGCGCTGGCGGCCAAAGACTGCGGCGCTCTTTTTTGCGGCGTTACGGCGGCGCCTGAAATAATGGCCTATGCGCGGGCCCGCAGCAAGGAGGGCTGCGCGGACGGCTTTATCTACATATCGGCAAGCCACAACCCGATAGGCTACAACGGCATAAAATTCGGCCTTGTGGACGGCGGCGTCCTTGGCGGCGCAGATATGGCGCGGCTCGAAGATGAATTCCGTAAACTCACTTTATCGCGGGATACGGCCTTTGCGGGCAGGGCCGAAAACGCGGTTTTTGCGGCGGCTTTGAAAAATGTCAGGCGGTACAAGGATCAGGCACTGGCCGCGTATACCGGTTTTACCCTTGAAACGGCTGCGGGAGGGCAGGATGCCGTCCTAAAGGAGTTAAAGGCTGCGATAAATGCCGGTCATGCCGGAGTCGCCGCCGATTTTAACGGCTCGGCCCGTACTTTGAGCATTGATAAAGGATTTTTTGAAGATTTTGGAGTAAAATTCAGCGCGATCAACGATAAAGCCGGTGAAATAGTCCACCAAATAGTGCCGGAAGGCGAGGCTTTAACACCTTGCCGCGATTTTTTGAACGAAATCAGATTGATAGACAAGGATTTCACCCTCGCTTATGTGCCGGATTGCGATGGCGACCGTGGAAATATCGTATTTTTTGACGAAAACACCGCCTGTGTCCGCCCGCTGGAGGCGCAGGAAGTGTTTGCCCTTGCCTGCCTTGCAGGGCTCTGCCAGCTTGCCTGGACGGGCGCTCCGTATGTTGATGAAAATGGAGGTTTACAGAAAACCGCCGTAGCGGTGAATGACGCTACCTCGATGCGCATAGACAGTATAGCCCGTGCCTTCGGCGCGAAAGTTTTTCGCGCCGAAACCGGCGAGGCTAACGTGGTCAACCTGGGTAGGCGGCTCCGCTCCGAAGGATGGACCGCGCCAGTAATGGGCGAGGGCGCGGCGGGCGGCAGCATAGTCCATCCATCGTCGGTGCGCGACCCGCTCCAAACCGTCATTGCGCTGCTAAAACTGCTTCACATACGTTCACGCGCCGGGAAAAAGGGTTTTTTTGAACTATGGTATGAACGTATGCGCCGTGAAAAACCGTACTCTAACGATTTTACGCTGTCCGGCATAATAGAAAGCCTTCCCGCTTTTACTACAACGAGCGCCTACTCGAAAGATGCCCGCCTGCGGATCGGCGGCGCAGGTCATGCCGCGCTCAAAGAACGGTATCAAAAAATATTTTCAAGGGAATGGGAAAGGCAAAAAAGCCGCCTTCACTCCGAGTGCGGTATCTCCGGCTGGGAGGCCCGCGCCTACAACGGCAGTGAGGAAAGGCGCGGCGTCGAAAATTTTGGCGAGGCGGGCCGCGGTGGACTGCGCATCGTTTTTCAAAACGATGCCGGTATGGATTACGCTTCGCTCTGGATGCGCGGTTCAGGCACGGAACCAGTATTCCGTGTGATGGCCGATGTTGAAGGCGTGAATCCCGCCTTGCATGACCGGCTTCTCGCATGGCACCGGGGCATGGTTTTGGAAAGCCAATCGTGAGACTGCTCCTTGCCTTTGGACGCTGGGTGTGAAAGTTGGGGTAAATGGACGCTTTGCGGAGTGATTTAATTTGAAAATAGCGTTTTTTTCGTTTACGGATCGCGGAGCGCTTTTAGAAAGCCGTCTTGGTTCATACTTTTCGACTAAAGGGCACGAGACCTTTGCGCTGCGACCTGACTTGAGCCTGCGGGAACAGTCTGCCGCCGCCTTCGCGGCGGCAGACGCTCTGATATTTATCGGCGCGGCCGGTATAGCGGTACGCACCATAGCACCCTTCGTACATTCAAAACTTAGCGACCCCGCCGTTATCGTGGTTGACGAACTCGGCAAATGGGTAATTCCGATCCTTTCCGGCCATATAGGCGGCGGGAACGAACTTGCGCTGGAACTCGCGGTGTTGCTGGGGGCTGAAGCGGTGATAACGACCGCGACCGACATACACGGGGTTTTTGCGGTAGACGTGTGGGCAAACAAACAGGATTTGGTAATAGGTTCGATGGAAAAAGCAAAGAGAGTCTCGGCGATGCTGCTTAAAGGCGGCGATGTACGGCTTCAATCGGATTATCCGGTTGAAGGGAGCCCTCCAGCCGGCGTTAGTTACAGTCACGGCGGCGAGGCCGGTGGTGGTTTTGGAATACTCGTGTCGATGAAGCGTTTGAACGGTGAGTCAAACCTGCTGCAGCTTATCCCGCGCCGCGTTTACGTTGGGATAGGCTGCCGCAAAGGTGTTGGGGAGGATGCCATCGCCGAACTTTTTGATTACACGCTGGAAAATTGCGGTCTTGACGGGCGTTGTGTCGCCGGAGCGGCCAGCATAGACATCAAACGGACGGAAACCGGGCTTTTAAATTTCTGCAAGAACCGGGCCATCCCCTGTTCCTTCTTTGACGCGGCGGCGCTGGGGCGCGTCCAGGGCAATTTTAGCGCTTCGGACTTTGTGCTGGAGTCCGCCGGAGTGGACAATGTATGCGAACGCGCCGCAGTGGCGGCTTCGGGAAACGGCGAACTCTTGATCGCAAAGACGGCGAGGCGCGGTGTTACGATAGCGGCGGCCCTAAAACAGATGGGATTGAGCTTTTGATGCCTTTATTTCTACCTTGCGGAGGGGCGGCGCTGCTGATTGCCGCCTTTACCCTGGACGCGGCGCTTGGCGACCCGCCGTGGTTTCCCCACCCGGTTCGCGGCATAGGTATCCTTGTTGAAAGAGGCGAACCACTGTTCCGCCGGATTTTTTGCGGTAAAGCCTGTACTCCGGCGAGGGAGCGGGCCGCCGGAACGGCGCTTGCGGTATCTGTATGCGCCGTTATATTTATTTTTTTTTACGCCGTCATTGATCTTGCGCTACGTTTTGGCCGCTTGCCCTGTTTCATAGTCTCCTTGACAACCGCTTACCTCGCGATTTCGGCGCGCTGCCTACGGGATGAAGCGATCAAGGTGTACAGAAAGGTAGAGGCGGACGATTTGGCCGGGGCGCGGCAGGCGCTTTCGATGATCGTGGGCCGGGATACAGGTACGCTTTCTATGGAAAAGGTGATAAAGGCTACGGTAGAAACGGTTGCCGAAAATCTGGCGGACGGCGTGATCGCGCCGTTATTTTACCTTGCGTTAGGCGGGCCGGCCCTGGCCATGCTTTACAAGGCTGTAAATACGATGGACTCGATGATAGGGTACAAGAATGAACGTTACCTTAACTTTGGGCGTTTCGCGGCGAAGCTGGATGACGCGCTGGGCTGGATTCCGGCAAGAATTGCCGCCTGTCTGATGATTGTTTCCGCCGCCGCGCTTCGTCTTGACGCAAAAAATGCCCTGCGGGTGTACAAACGGGACAGGTTCAACCACGCAAGCCCGAACAGCGCCCATTGTGAGGCCGCCTGCGCGGGGGCTCTGGGCCTAACGCTGGGCGGAGATGCCTTTTACGACGGTAAACTTGAACAAAAACCGCCCATTGGAGATGGGACTAGGAGGGCGGAAAAGGCCGATATTGTCAATTCCGTACATTTGATGTACGGCGCCGCGGTCCTTTTTGTGATTCTAGCCGGAGCCCTTCTTGCGGCCCCGCGCGCCGCCGTTTGTGGGATATTATGGAAGTAAGGCACGGCGGGGTAGGGTATTTGCGGGGCGGCTTGCCGGGCGGCTTGCCGGAAAGCGGCGGGCCGCCGCTTGATTTTTCTGTTAATGTAAGCCCTATCGGACCACCGCCAGCCGCCGTGGCCGCAGTCCGCCGCCGAGCGGCGGACGGCGGCAAATACCCAGACCCGTTCTGCCGGGAACACCGCGACGCGCTGGCCTCCTGCCTCGGTCTTGACGCGGACCGCATAGTCTGCGGTAACGGCGCGGGCGACCTTATCTACCGCATAGTCTACAGGAAAAGCCCGCGCGGAGCGCTTGTTACGGCGCCCGCATTTTCCGACTACGAAAAGGCGTTACGGGAGGTCTCCTGCAACATGGTTTACCACGAAATTTCCAAGAATGATTTTTTGCTTGACGAACAGATTCTGTCAAAAATAAACCGGTCTGTACAAATTGTTTTTTTATGTAACCCGAACAACCCGACGGGCCTTACCATCGACAGAAATTTGCTGGAACTGATAGTACGCAAGTGTAACGCGCACGGCGTTACACTTGTAATTGACGAATGTTTCAACGAATTCCTTGACGAAGCCGGAACACACAGCGCTCTGCCCTTTGCGTATGAATTTCAGAATGTGATAATCCTTCGCGCGTTTACAAAGATATACGCAATGGCGGGCCTGCGCCTGGGTTACTGCGTTACGGGCAGCGTTAAGGACGCGGATGCTATAGTTGAAACCGGCCAGGCTTGGCCGGTTTCAGTTATAGCCCAGTCCGCCGGAATCGCCGCCCTTCAGGATAAAGATTATATAAAAAATGTACGCGCCCTGATCGGGGAGGAACGGACAAGGATGAAATACGAATTTGAACGCTTAGGCGTGGAAGTTTTGGGCGGTGAGGCCAACTTTATTTTTTTTAGAATAGGGCCGGGCTCGGGTTTTGACAAAAAAACTTTTTTTGATTCCCTGCTGCGGCGGAATATCTTGATACGATGCTGCGGCAACTACCGCAGCCTGGATGACAGTTACTACAGGAGCGCGGTTCTGACTCACGATGAAAATACCTTACTGCTGCAGGCGATGTCAGAGATCAGGAATCTTTAACGGCGCTAGCAGTTTGTTGCGCTTTGC
>JAITAE010000231.1 GCA_031284295.1 Spirochaetaceae bacterium | reverse complement strand
TTCTGCTGTAGTGTTTTCCTTTTACCGTAAAGTCCATTTACCAATTCTACACGCGCCGCCAGCGGCTTTAAAGTCCGCCCACCAGGCCGCCAGCGGCTTTAAAGTCCGCTCCGCGGTAGCATACCGCCAAACGCCTTTTAAATGCACAGGTATGTCAGTTGTTGTCCTTGCGATTAGCTATGTTCACAATGATTCTTTATATGAAGGGGGGCGCTGTTTTCCATGCCGCTCGCGGCACATAGCCGCCTTCCTGTCGCGCCCCCCTCGCTACAGCCCCGCTACGCGGGTCTTCCGCTACCCCCCAATCCGCCGCCCAATCAACACCGGCAGGAGTTTGCGGCAAGCAAGCCGCAGGCTTGCGAAGCAAACTCCCAAGCTCAACGCAGAGCGTTGAGCCGAGCGCGTTTAGGCAAAAAATGCCGCAGCAAGCTCGTTTCCTTCCTTATGTGGTTAAGCAGGCGGTAGAACGTCAGGCAAAACAGCTTAAACGCTGTTTTGTGGCGCGGGAGCAGGCCGCTGTTTAGAATAAGTTTTTAGCGCCCTACGCCCGCACTTCGTTGCGGGCTACCCCCCCCCAATCCGCCGCCCAATCAACACCTGCTGGAGTTTGCTCCGCAAACTCCGGAAATAACCGGCGCAGCCGGTTATTCCGCCGCCCGATAAAGCGCGCGTAACATGACCGGGAACTGTACGGGTGGCCGGGGGGAGGGGGGTCAACCGCAAAAGTACTTTACGCCGCCTTCGAATAGTTTTTGAGTTTTACATCCAGGAACATTTTTATAAAGGGCTTCCCCGCGCCGCTCGCTGTGCGCCATTTTGCCTAGTATACGGCCCGTCCTGTCGGTGACAGCCTCTACCGCCATCATGCTGCCCGCCGGGTTGTAACGTAAATCCATGCTGGCTTTACCATCCAAGTCAACGTACTGCGCCGCTATTTGCCCTGCCCCGGCCAGCCTCCGTATTTCACCGTTACCGGCGATGAAGCGGCCTTCGCCGTGACTTACCGGCATGGTATGGATGGCGCCCGCCTCCTCGCACAGGAACCAGGGGGACAGCGTGGAGCAGATTCGCGTGCGTACTAGAAAACTTTGATGACGGCCTATCGTGTTGAAGGTCAGCGTCGGGTTGTCGTCTTTGGCGTCCGTTATTTTTCCAAACGGCACCAGGCCCAGTTTTATCAGAGCCTGAAAACCGTTGCAGATACCGAGTATGAGGCCGTCCCGCCGTTCAAACAGGTCCGTCACGGCGTCGGCTACGGCGGCCCCCCGGAAAAAAGCCGCGATAAGTTTCGCGCTGCCGTCCGGTTCATCGCCGCCAGAAAAACCGCCCGGTATTACGAGCATATTTGCATTGCCGATTTTTTTTGCGAGAAGCTCCGCGCTTTGCGCGACTGATCGCGGATTCAGATTCTGAATTACAAAAATCTCAGGGCCGGCGCCCGCCGCGCAGAGGGCGCGCGCCGTGTCGTACTCGCAGTTTGTTCCAGGAAATACCGGAATCAGCGCGCGCGGTTTTGTGCCGGATTTTTTGATTTGAACGGTCTTTTTTGCTTCGTAATCGAATGCCGGGACAGCCTCACGCTCATACTTGCGGGGACGGTAGTATGAGAACAGTTTTTCAAACCGCGCTATCCATACATCTTGCATGGCATCCAGATCGATTGTCTCGCCGTTGATCACAAACGCATAGTCCGGAATTGTTTTTCCGATAGATTCCGCAAGAATACCAGATTCCGCAAGAATATCATTCGATTCTTTTTTAACATTTTCCGCCGTAACACCGTCATTCAATTCGACAAGAAACGACAGCGCGGCGTAGCCGAAAAGTCCATCCTCGTCAGTACCTTTTTCAAATTGAAGTCCGATTCTGTTACCGCAGCACATCTTGAAAAGCGCCTCTGCCGCGCCGAAACGGGATGCCGTATAGACGGAAACCGCCTTCTTTTCGGCGATTAATTTTTCAAGCAGCCTGAGCGCCGCGATAAAATTTTTTGCCTCCGGTCGAAGGCCGCCCTGATATTTTGGTCGTATCCACAAAACCTCGCGCCCGGCATTTTTGAATTCGCCGCTTGCAATGTTTGTCGCCTTCCCAACGGAAACGGCGAACGATACCAGGGAGGGTGGCACATCAAGTTCTTCAAACGAGCCTGACATCGAGTCCTTGCCGCCTATCGCCGCGACGCCTAGATCGAGCTGGGCCTGAAGCGCCCCCAGCAGCGCGGCAAACGGAAGCCCCCAGCGCTCTTTCCCGTTTCCGGGCCGTGGAAAATATTCCTGAAAACTTAAATAAACATTGTCAAGCGGAAAGCCTGACGCGGCAAGTTTTGCCACGCTTTCAAGCACGGCAACGTATGCGCCGGCGTAAGGATCGGCCTCAGACAGGTACGGGTCAAAACCAAAAGCCATACCACCGCAAGTCCCGGTCTCGCCTTCCACCGGCAGCTTTGCCGCCATGCACTGCGCCGGCGTAAGCTGGTAAAGGCCGCCCGCCGGCATCAGCACCGTGCCTGAGCCTATCGTTGAATCGAAACGCTCAAACAGCCCCTTCCGGCAGCATACGTTCAAATCTTTCAACAGCGCGGCAAGGCGGAGCTTGAACGGAATACGAGACGCGCCTAAACCGTTTGACCGCCATTCGGGTGCGGCTTGCGGACGCTTGACCAGTACCGAAGCGTGTTTTTCCGCGCCGGCTGAATTCAAAAAATCGCGGGAAATGTCGACAATCGTTTTGCCGCGCCACTTCATCACGAGGCGTTTTTCGCCGGTAACGACGGCGACGGCTGTAGCTTCAAGATTTTCCATCGCGGCGCGGGCGATGAAATTTCCCGCATCGTTTTTATCCACAACAACGGCCATCCGTTCCTGGCTTTCGCTGATCGCAAGCTCGGTGCCGTCCAGCCCCTCGTACTTTTTGGGCACGGCGTCCAGGTCTATCGAAAGCCCGCAGGCAAGTTCGCCTATCGCGACGGAAACGCCGCCCGCGCCAAAGTCGTTGCAGCGCTTTATCATGCGGGCAGTCTCGCCATCGCGGAACAAACGCTGTAAACACCGTTCCACCGGCGCGTTCCCTTTCTGCACCTCCGCCCCGCACGTTTCCAGGCTTTCTTTTTTGTGCGCTTTTGATGAACCGGTAGCGCCGCCGCAGCCATCCCGTCCCGTCCTGCCGCCGACAAGCAGTACCAAATCACCGGCGCAAGGCTCCTCCCGCCTCACGTTGGCAGCCGGGACAGCGGCCAGAACGGCGCCTATCTCCATCCGCTTCGCCGTGTACCCCTGGTGGTAGAATTCCTCCACAAGCCCCGTCGCAAGTCCCACCTGATTCCCGTAGCTTGAGTAACCCTGCGCCGCCGTGGTTACCAGCTTACACTGCGGCAGTTTGCCTTTAGGCGTATCCTGGACGGGAGAGAATGGATCTCCTGCGCCTGTTACCCGCAGGGCCTGGTAAACGTAGGCGCGTCCGGAAAGCGGGTCGCGTATGGCCCCGCCTATGCATGTCGCGGCTCCGCCGAACGGTTCGATTTCCGTGGGATGGTTGTGCGTTTCATTCTTGAACAGCAGGAGCCAGTCTTCATCTTTTCCACCGTTGTCAACCTTTATTTTTATGGAACAGGCGTTATTTTCAGGACCCCTGTCCCAATTTTTCAAGCCGCCCTTACCCGATAAGTACTTTGCACCTATTGTTGCAATATCCATCAGCGTTACCGGCGCGTCTTCTTTTTTATGAATCTTTTTTCGTATATCCAGGTAAAGGCGGTAGGTTTTTTGTATGCCGCCGTCCGCTCCGTCCTCACCGTCCGCCTCAATTTCTATATCATCAAGAATCGTGGAGAATGTCGTATGACGGCAGTGATCGCTCCAGTAGGTGTCTATTACACGGAGTTCGGTTACCGTCGGATTCCGGTTTTCGCCTTTAAAATAATTTACGCAGAAGGCAAGATCGTTCTCGTCCATCGCGAGGGAATATGTTTCGATAAATTTTTTCAGGCAGGCTTTTTCCAGCCCGGTGAATCCGGCTATGCTTTCGATATCGCGGGGCTCGGCGTAAGCGTTTTGCAGCGTTTCTCTTTCCACCGGGTCCGCGCGGCGGCTGTCAACAGGATTTATCAGGTATTTTTCGATTTTATGTTTATCATCGACTGTCAGACTGCCCTCAAACAGGTACAGCCTCGCGTTCATTACGCGCGGGCGCTCACCGTGTGATACTAGCTGTATGCATTCCGCGGCGGAATCGGCCCGTTGATCGAACTGTCCCGGCAGGTATTCGATGGCGCAGATAAAATCTGCCTGCGGAAGCCGGTAGTAAATTTTATCGACCGGCGGCTCGCTTAAAACAGTCCGGGCGCAACGTTCAAACAATTCCGCGCCGATTCCTTCAACATCGTAACGCTGAACTATCCTTGTTTTAACCAGTCCCTGAATATCGAGTATCCGAACAAGTTCCGCCTGTAAAGCCGCCGCTTCAACGGCAAAATCCTCTTTTTTTTCAACATATACACGGTATACCATTGCGATATACTACCATACCGCGGCCCTTGCCGCCAGGCCGCCCGGCGGCTGGGAGTCGTCCTTGAGAGGG
>JAITAE010000143.1 GCA_031284295.1 Spirochaetaceae bacterium | reverse complement strand
GCCAACTCTATAACTTTTCTGGCGTCATTATGTAGTTTTGTATCGCAAGCCAGGGCCGGAGTGTTATTTATGAGCATTGCGCAGGCGCCGCATTTTTTCTGAAGACAACTGCACTCCCAGTTTATTGGTGGCGCGCTTTTCCATCTGCATCCATCAGGTTTTCATGCTGGTTTAATTCTTTTAGCGCCGTGGCTATTATCTCATTTTCAGTCTCATAAGTAAAGCTCTGCCAGTATGAACATTTTTCAGACCTGTTATATCTCAGAATTTTGAGTGATTTCGTCATCTTGCTCCTCCTTTAGGGAAGCATTGAAAAACGCAACCGAACGTTTAGATAACCGTTTCGCGGTTATCTCCAGTGCTACTTTAATGTGGTATTTGCGCAATGAAATGAGCAAATACATAGGGTAACGATGATTGGCCTCAAGTCAATCAGTGTTACCCTAAGGCTGCTGTTTACATAAATAATTTTGGGCTGCTAAAATTTGATTTTGCGGACCCGTTTTAATTGGATGTGGGAGTAACGCATGGAAAGCGGAAAAAAAGCCTCGATATTCATAGACCGTAGCGCGATTGGCTCTGCCGAGGAACTTGACGAATACGGCGTATGGGTGAAAAGCGAACCTGAAGATATTGCCTTTGATGATAACGCTTTCCCAGGTGAAACAGGTAAAGCGGCTGAGATAACGGGCATAGAAGACGACTTTGATTTTAACTTGTACCGTACCGGCACAGACGGGGCGGCCTTAACTTCCGGCGCTTTGGATGCATCTGATGACTCCGGTTTTGACGTGGATTTCGGGGCGGATGCGGCGGCGGAAGAGTTTTCAGCCGGGCCTGCCGCGGACGATATTGTCGTAGACGATTCCGATTTTAACGTGGATTTTGGTGAAGATACGGCGGCGGGAGAGTTTTCCACCGGGCCTGCCGCGGACGATGCCGTTGTGGACGATTCCGGTTTTGGTATCGATTTCGGTAAGGAAGCCTCCGGCAATGGCATTTCCACAGAGTTCGCGCCCGGTCCGTCCATTTTTGAGGCGAATGCGGAAGATTCTGGTACTTCGGCAGGTGAATATGACTTTGAGATCACTCTTGATGATATTCCTGAAACGCCGCAAACAACGAATAGTGAACCCGAAGCGCCGGAGGAGACGGACAGGGGCGCTACAGGCTGGCTTCCCGCCGGGCCTGCCGCGGACGATGCCGTTGTGGAGGAAGCCGGTTTTGGTGTGGATTTAGGCGAGGTTGCCTCCGGCAATGGCATTTCCACAGAGTCCGTCGTAGGTACGCATCCTTTTGGGATATGCACGGAAGATTCCAATACTTCAGCAGGCGAATATGACTTCGAGATCACACTTGATGATATTCCTGAAACGCCGCAAACAACGAGCGGTGAAACCGAAACGCCGAAGACGGACAAGGACGCGGCGACCAGGGATGGGGCTCTGTCAAACGAACTTTTGCTAAAAATTGTTGATGAACTTTCGACAATAAAGGCGGAACTAAACAGCCTAAAAGATGAAATTTCGACGATTCGCGGTGAGTCTTCAGCGAGCAAACCTGTAACTTATGGACCTGACGCGATGCCGGAGAATTTAGTTACCGAGACCTTGTCGGCTACGGAGCTCGACGCGGTGCTAAGTAATGCCAAAATTGAAAGTATAGAGAGTATAGAGACCGGTATGGCGGAAGAACCTCCGGCGGCCCTTGAGCTTGACGTGCCGGACGATATAACCGATTTTGGGGCGGAAGAAGTGCCGTCCGCCACCGAGCTTGACGCGCCGGACGATATGACCGATTTTGGGGCGGAAGAAGTGACGCCCGTCGCCGAGCTTGACACGCCGGACGATATAACCGACTTTGAGGTGGAAGAAACAGAGCCATTTTCAGATGAAATCTCTGTCGATCTGGAATTGAACGACACGTTTGATGAAATTCCTTTAGTCGATGCGGTTGAGGACACTTATGGCTTCAGTGCCGATTCCGACTCTTCCGGAGAAGCGCCGGTTGAGGACATCGTCGTGCCCGCGCCGGCTGACGCCGGGGCTGCTCAAAGCGCTTACGATCCGCTGGATACGATTTATTTCAAAAAAGATTTGCAGATCGTTCTTTCATATATGGACAAGCTGCTGGAAGCGCTGCCGGACGAAAAAATTGAAGAGTTTGCCCGTTCCGAACAGTTTGATACTTACAAAAAAGTCTTCAAAGAATTGGGGCTCGTGTAATGCAAATGCAGGGTTTGGATATACTCAGACGCAAACTTGATAGTTACAAAAAGATTCATTTGTCGCTACGGGGTTTTGTCCTGGATTTCCCGAAAGAGTTTGAGGAAAAGGCGAAACAAAACTTTTATAAACAGATAGGCGGCATAATTTCTTCTTTCGGCGCGGCCATGCGGCTGCCAAGCAGGCGCGTGATGGTTTTGCTTCCTAAAAAGTATGACTGCGCTCTTGTTGCGCACCGGCTTTGCGGAAATCTTGAGGCCGCCCCCCTGCTTTTTTTTGAGTCAAACAATACAGACATAATCGTAAATCTTATTCGTGATTATTGACGCATGGAAGAAACGCTTGTACGCTCACAGTGCGGTTTGGACACTGTACTTGTAGGACAAAAAACGATTCATTCACGTTACAATCCTTTAACCGAAGCGGAACGCTACATCGTTTCGTTAAACCTGCGGGGTAACATTCAATACATTATTTTGGCGGAATGCGGGCTTTGTTATTTGATTCAGTCTTTACGCAGGAGATTTCCCGGCGCAAAAATTATCAGCCTGCATGTCAGCGCGTTTTACCGTGGTAAAAGCGCCGCGCCGCCGGATGCGGAATGGCTGCCCGGCTCACCTGTGAATCGCGGGGTATTTCTGGAAAACGAGGTGGACGATACCGAAGCGGATAAAATTAAAATTATTGAATGGCGGCCGTCCGCGGCTGTGTACGGGGAAGAGTATTTAAATCTTGTCAAAGACATTGCCGCATTTGTAAAAAGATCTGACGCCAACAAGCGGACACGTTCAGCCTTTGGACGCAGGTGGGTAAAAAACGTTATTAAAAATTGTTTTTTGTTCAACAATGATACCAACATGGTTCTGCTTAAGCGGAGCGATTCTGACTGCGTTGTTGCCGGGGCCGGCCCCGGTCTTGAATGTGCTTACGAAGCGATTCGGCGTTTGGTAAAATGCGGCGCGCTGTTGATAGCCGTTTCATCCGCGGTAAGCGCACTGCTTCACGCCGGGTTAAGGCCGGACATTATTGTTGCCTGCGACGGAGGAAACTGGGCGCTTCTTCACCTGCTTGAAGCGGTACGCCTGTTTTGTAAAAAAGAAGCGCCGGTGGCGCTTGCGTTTAATTTGAGCGCCGCCTTGCCGTCATGGTGTTCCGCGTTCAACCTGCTTCCTTTCAGTGACGGTACCCTGTTTCAAAATCTTGCGCAAAAATGTTTTAATATGCCGCCGCTGTCTTTTCCCCAGCGCGGAACTGTCGGCGCGTCCGCTCTTGACCTTGCCCTTTATGTGTCCGGCGGCACGGTCTATATGGCCGGAATCGATTTTTCGCACAGGGATATACGCACCCACGCAAAACCCTACACTTTTGATAAAATTTTATTTGATTCCGCGAACCGCTTGCGTCCGTTGTACAGCCTCCAGTTTGAACGCGCTGAAATGATAAACGCATCCGGCGCGAATGGAATCTACGCGGATTGGTTTGCCTCTCAAAATTATCGGCGCAAAATATATTCTGTCACAGACGGCAATGTTGTTGTTGAAAGCGGAAGCGGCAAACGCGGCGCGAGTGTATTCAAATATCTTAAAAAAAACCGCGTACAGATGCCCGTTACGCGCCTTGTCACGGTACTTGTAAACGCTTTGGAAGCGCCCGACACGGGCGTAAAATTAAGCGGGGAATTGTCGGAGCTGCTGGTGAACGGTGCGCCGCCCGCAAGCCGCGGCCTGCGGGAAGAACTGCTGCGGATAAGTGAAAAGTACCGCGATGTGGAAGCGCAAAATGGATAAACATCTATTTTTTGAAAGAAATCTTTTGGCCCTTTCACGCGGCAACCCCGCCTTGTGCGCGAGGCTTAGCGGCGCGGAAACGACGCTGGGGCGCTACCGTTTTGTGGAGGGCAGCCGGGATGACCGCGACATTCCGGCTTGGGTCGATCCGGGCGGGGCGGCGCATACTTTACATTCACTCGTATCTCCAGAACGCGAGGCGGAAAAGCTGGCCTCAACGCTAACGCGGGAACAGTATGTCGTGCTACTGGGGCTCGGCGCCGGTTTCGCGGCGGAAGCGATTCTTGCCCGCGATGATACGGCTTACCTACTGGCAATAGAATACGATATTAACGGACTTGCGGAGCTTTTATGTCATTATGATTATATAAAAATATTCAATGACCCGCGCTTTTTTATTCTTGCGGACCCCTGCTCGCCTGAAATCGAAAAACATATTCTCTCTACATTTCAGCCGGCGCTACATAACGGCATTCGGACACTTCCGTTGCGTGCGCGTACAATGCATGACGATTCGCATTTCACGCCCGCGGCGGAGGCCGTTAAGTCCGCGATTGACAAGGTGGCTTCAGACTATTCCGTGCAGGCGCTGTTCGGCAAACGCTGGTTTTCAAATATTATCCGAAATATTTTTACCGCGGAAAAACAGAGCTGCATATTCGCGCCGGTAAAACACGCGGCTATATGCGCGGCAGGTCCTTCGCTGGATTTACAGCTTGATCTTATAACCCGGAAACGAAAAGCTTTTTTTCTTATATCAACGGATACGGCCCTGCCAACTTTGCTGGAAGCGGGGCTGCCGCCGGACGCCGTAATATCTATTGATTGCCAACATATAAGCTACTACCATTTTATGAAGCGTCTGCCGCCCGACATCCCTCTGTTCCTGGACCTGTCCAGCCCGCCGCTCTTAACGACACTCGCAAAGAGAACTTTTTTTTTCTCAGGCGGACATCCGTTCAGCGTTTATACAACGCATTTTTTCAGGCATTTCCCGGTAATTGATACTTCGGGCGCAAACGTAACATTTGCAGCCCTGTCGCTGGCGGAACGTCTGGGAGCCTCTGTAATCGAACTATACGGCGCGGATTTTTCATACCCAAAGGGAAAGCTGTATACACGTCCGGCCTACCTGTATTCGTATTTTCGCAGAAAGCAGAACCGTTTCGGGCCGGCGGAAAATTCCGCGGCTTCTTTCTTGTACAACACAAAATCTTTACAGCGCGTTGAAAACGGCTCTTCATGGTACTATCAAACACGCGCGCTCAGTATGTACCGTGAAAAATTTGAACAAAAGGTTTCGTCTACCGGCATAAGGCTGAACGCCGCCCCGGGTGAGGGGGCCCTTATCAATTTTTGTCCCGCTGGTACAGACGATCGCCAGGATGATCAAAATTTGATGTTTGAAATAAACGCGCCTGTACAACTTCTTGCGGCGGGGAAACCCCTGTGCGGGGCAAAAGAATTTTTGGAAACATACCGTAAAGAAATAAATGAATTGCCTTTGCCGGAAGAAAATATCACGATATATCAGCGTAAATTATCCGATATGGAGCATCTGGTATTTACTACGCTGCTGCCCACCGTGGCCGCGATAAAATACCGTTGTGCGGAATTGGGAGCAAAGGAATTATTGTCCGCCGTAAAAAATTATTGTATGACGGAAATAGCCCGCGTAAGCGCGGCACACTTACGCTTTCATTGAATCGCGTAGCATCCTGCCCCCCCCCCCCCCACCCCAACCCCAAAAAAAATCCAAAAAACAGGTCAGCAAAGCGCAAACAGTCCTGCCATGCGCGATAATTTTTCAAAAACGTGCCGTATCCGCGTAGCGGCGATATATTTAACATATATTGGACTTGTTCAAGAACCTTATTCTGTAATATCTGGTTTAATACCCCTCAGCTTGCCGCGGCTCAAATGAGCCTCCGTTCAAACTAATACAACGTTCAAGATACCGTGCGGCTTGCCGCGCGGAGGCTCATTCTACCGTGGTTACGATGCTGTTTCTATACCCACCTATTTTCATACTTCAAAAAATTAGACAGACATAAAATTAATATGTTGCGTTGTATTCCAAGATTTAATGGACTTGTTCGATAACCCGGTTGGTTATCTCACAGTCTTGCAGTTTTTCAGGCTAAAAGCCTTACAAAACTGCGTTTTTTACTGGAAGTTGTTCGGAAACTGAAGTTTCCAAACAACTCTATTTTTGAAATTTTCAGAAAAAATTACGCATAACGTTTCGGTTGTAACCGGTGTTTGGGCGGGCATTGTGTAGCAAAGACCGCCCAGTTCCGCCACGCACCCAGTCAGGGGCATCATTTAATCAGTGCTTCCCTAGGGCAACGCTGATTATTAAAAAGGGGGGCGCTATTTCCATGCCGTTACC
>JAITAE010000140.1 GCA_031284295.1 Spirochaetaceae bacterium | reverse complement strand
ATAGACACGCTTGAAAAACTATCTGCGGAACTTGAGGCACGGCAGCTTGACCGGAATACCCGGCAGAAGACAGTCCGGTGGCAGTTTACGACGGAAGATGCGCGGATAAAACTTCAAGGATTATATCCGAACTTCTAGTATAATCAACCCACTAGCAGCCTATTGCATTTGGTGGGTTTTATGCGCGAAGCGCAACAGCCTGATGATTATCCGCCGTCCCCAGCACCGCGCGTTAAGCCGATCCCCCCTTTATGCCAAAGTAGAGCGCCAGCGCCGAAAGCCCGGCGCACAACAAGAGTAAGATGGTGTCGCGGGCCTTCCATTTGAATGTGACCGTTACCGGAAATACGCCGTCGAAGCCCCTGGAAATCATAGCCAAAGAGACCTTTTGCGAACGAACCACGGCGCGCGCTGTTGTGGCGGCGAAGACGGCCGCAAATGAACGCCATAACCGGAATGTAGAGTTTTCCGGGCTGCGCAGCCTCATCGACACAAGCATCGTGGCGAGCCGTTCACCCAGCAAAAATATATACCGGTAACTCAGTATAAAGAGGGACACCAATTTCTCCGGCACTTTTAGTTTTGTCATCGACGACGCTATTGCGCTGACGCTCATCGGTACAATAAAAATCATGTAAAGCAGCGCCGCCGCGTTGATTCGCAGCGTGTAAAGTAACGCGCTGTCTATGCTAAAGCCGAACGGCGCCGTAAGCCACAGCGCCGCCGTCATCATGTTTACCTGCGTCAGGCGGAGAAACGTTACCCGCAATTCCCGTGATAGCAGCAAAACGCAAAAACCTATGATGCCTGACAGCGCCGCCAGGTTTGTGGTGTAGACCGCCGCTATTATTAATAACGCTGCCGATAAGAATCGGCAGCGTTTGTCCAGCGGGAACAAAAAGTCTTTTTTATATTCAAGACGGTCAAGATACATACCGCGGTACTGTTTTTGAAAGAAAGGCCACGATAAAAGCTGACATGACGCCCTCCACGACGGCTAGCGGCAGGTTGGCGGCAAACAGCAGCGCAGCCGTTGCCTCAAGTTCCATGTCCGAAAAAAAGAGCGCGGCGCATACAAGGACGGTTCCCGCTATCACGGCGGCGAATCCCGCCGTAAACGCGGACAGAAAGCGCAGGTTTGGCCGGAGCGCCGGGGTCATGGCGCGGTACACGCCGCACCCCGTCAACGCCGCCGTGCCCATAACGGTAGTGTTTACTCCCAGCGACAGAAGCCCTCCGAACTGAAACAGGAGGCCCTGCAGCAGCAGCGCGATGAACAGGGCGGGCACGGCGCTCCAGCCGAGCAGTACACCGGCGAGGCCAAGCAGGGTCAGGTGTATACTGGATGGGCCTAACGGCACATGTACCAGCGAGGCCAGGAATAGCGCCGCCGACACGAGCGCCGTTTCGGGCAGTTTTTCCGTTCGGGTTCTTTTTAAGCCCGCCGCCAGGCCGCCCGCCGCAAGCGCCCAGCCTGCCGCAATTACTGGGACAGAAAGTACGCCTTCACTTATGTGCACAGCCAGCCTCCTCCGCCCTTGCCGCGGCCTTGCGCCGTCCGGTTCCAAGCAGGTACCAGACGCTGTATATGTTCAGCAGCAGACTCAGCCCCAGCGCGATGTTGAAAACGAGCGGCGCGCGGGCGCCGCTTTTGCCGCTTCCGCCGCCGCCGCTTTCCGTTTCGGCTGCCGCCTCGTCCTGTCCAAAAACGGCGTTGACGGCGATGCTCCCCTTGTGCCCCATGCCGTCTTCCATGTCTACGCGCCACTCGCCCCCCTCATCGGGGATAAAGCAGAAAATGCCGTTCCTGTCCGTTATCGAAACAAGCGATTCCACATTCCGTTCACGTGTGGACGGCGGAAATGTCTTGATTTTGGCAAACGAGACAGGCTCCCCCGTACTGTACTTAAAGTACACGGTACGGACGGGCCCGGCCTCGCCGCTTATGTCGTAAACCTCAACGCCGTGTCCAAAAACACAGACCGGAACAAATAATCCCAGCGCCTGCGACATCAGCAGAAGAACATACCTGCCCTTCATTTGACGGCGAACACTACGATTGCGGCTATGTTGTCTTCGTCCGTATCAGGATACGCGGAACGGCGGGTATCGCTCGCCCTCACTATCCACAGGCCCTTGCTGTCAAGTTTGAAGCTTACCTCCCCCTTCTCATCGGTTTTTTCCTTGTGGGCGTAGGTGTCGGGTTTTTTGTAGTTGTAGTAATCCCATGTTGCCCCTACTTCCGTGTTGGCAAGCGGCTGTCCCTTGTAAAGTACCTTGAACTTTGCCTTCGCGCCCTTCTTCAGTTTTGCCGGGTTGGTAAGCGGGATTACCTCCAAATCATGTCCCAGCGGCGTAGAAAAGCTCACATCGTCCGCATTTGGATTCAGGTACAGTTTTGAATATTTGGCAAAGTACCGCGCCGTAGCGATGGTTTTGTCCGGCATTGCCGCGCCAACTTCGGCCCTCGCGCCGTCCGCGTAGCCGCCGTCGGTAAACAGGCAGTAGAAACCACCCTTACGGTTGCCGGCTATCACGACCGGCGCATTGTCCGTCAACCTGTAACTTGTTTCGTACCAAACCCGGTCGGCGTTCTTTTCAAGCGGAAGCTCGCCGCCCGTCTTTCTGCCGTTCTTGTAAACCAAAACCTCGTTCACTTCAACCGGTTCGAGTTCCTCGCCAACGGTAAAGTAGTGTGTGGAAAGCGCGTTGATCTTGACGGTATCGCCCGCTTTGTAGTCCTTTGCTTCATCAGGAATTACATAGAATTCATGAGCCGACAGCGTTCCCGCAAACAGAACGCCTACAACAATCCCGAAAAACAGTGTTTTTTTCACAGTTTTCTCCTTGAGAAATAGTACGGTCTTCTATACAGAAAACCATTGTGGTAGAGTTCATCTCTATTTCAGGTGTTCTTTCACAGAACAGGCAGGAACAGCTTCATGCTGTTGCTTTTATTAAATCACTCCTTCCCCGCCCCGTCAAGCCCCACCAGTGGGTTTTAAGTCCGCTACGCGGTAGCGTACCGCAAGCGGGTTTAACATACGCGGGTATGTCAGTTGTTGTCCCTGATGTTTGCCAGGTCTTCAATGATTCTTAATATGAAGGGGGGCGCTATTTCCAGGCCGTTCGGCACAAGGGGCATCATCGACGCGCCCCCCTGTCTACATCCCGCGCAAGCGCGGTATTCCGCCACCCCCCAATCCGCCCCCGCTAACACCGCCGCCCCGCCAGCGGGTTTAAAGTCCGCTACGCGGTAGCATACCCCAGGGGCTTTAACATACGCGGGTATGTCAGTTGTTGTCCTTGCAATTTGCTAGGTCGTCAATGATTCATTCTTTATAAGAGTTTTCTAAATCATCCACAGATTACGCGGATTACACGGATTAACATTCTTCACTCTCACTCTTCACTCTTCGCTAATCACTAATCACTAATCACTAATCACTGCCCCCGCAAGCCCCCTCTCAAGGACGACTCCTCAGCCGCCTGCGGCGGCTCTGTCAGCAGGCAAGACGATTTTGTCAGCTTGCAAGACGATTTTGTCAGCAGGCAAGACGGTTTTGTCAGCAGGCAAAACGGTTTTGTCAGCAGGCAAAACGGCGCCGTTAACTGGGAATACAGCGCCGAAAACTTACGGCGCGTTAATTTTTATTATTCAGGAGGAAATGATGAACAGGTATCGAAGAATGAGCGACGGGGAATTTGACGTGTGGTTCAACAATCTGGTTCAGTTTGTGATGAAAATGACGGGCGGGAGCGACCCCGTGTGGACGCACATTC
>JAITAE010000075.1 GCA_031284295.1 Spirochaetaceae bacterium | reverse complement strand
CCCGCGAAGGCTATAATGGGATATAATGATTGGTGATTCTGGGAAATGGATTTTTCCTGTGCGTACCGAATTAACGGGGTGGTTTTAGATGGCGTTTGGAGATAAATTAAAGCGGTTTTTGGGGCTGAAACCCGCGGCGGACGATGCTTTTTTTGATGAGCTTGCGGACATACTTGTGGAAGGGGATTTCGGGGCCGCGCTTGCTTTTGAGACGGTTGACGAGCTGCGCCGGCGGTGCGGGAATAAAAGTCCCGGCGCCGGCGGGGAGGCGCGGCGCGTTTTGTCGGAAATGCTTGCCGAAACGCTTAAAAAGGCGCGGCGGTTTGATGAAAACAACATAAGAACGGAAAAGAATCTCCGTGTAATCCTGCTGCTTGGGGTAAACGGCGCCGGAAAAACAACAACGGCGGCAAAATTGGCATGCCTGCTGCAAAAAAACGGCAGAACATTGCTCGCGGCTGCCGATACTTTCCGCGCGGCGGCCATAGATCAGCTAAAAATACACGGCGAACGGCTCGGAATCCGCGTTGTGGCGCATCAACACGGCGGGGATCCGGCAGCCGTTGTTTATGACGCGCTCGAAGCCGCGCTGGCAGGCGGGTATACAAGTCTGATCATCGATACGGCAGGAAGGATGCATACAAAAACCGCGCTTGTGGAAGAACTCAAAAAGATAGACCGTGTTGTTCAAACAAAACAACAAGGACAGATCGGGGCCGCGTTGGCGCGGACAGAAAGATTGCTCGTACTTGATGCCACAACGGGAAGCAACGCCTTTGTTCAGGCGGAAACGTTTGACGGGGCCGTTAAGCTGGACGGCGTGGTGCTGACCAAGACGGATTCAAGCGCCAAAGGCGGCGTCGTGTTCCAGTTGGCGGACAGGCTCCGGCTTCCCGTGCTGTATGTATGCGACGGCGAGAAATACGAAAACATCAGGCCCTTCGAGGCCGATGAGTATGTAAGGGAGTTTTTGGGATAGTATTGGCAAACTCTCCGGGGGTCTTGTGGGCGTCAAAAAGTATACATGTTTGGCATTGTTGATTAGTATCACGGCGGCGCTCTATGCCGCGGACGGCGAGGCGGAGTGGTTCATATCTAATCCCGCCGGCATGGCGCTTGAACGCGCCATGCCGCTACGCGCGTTACGGGAAAAGAACGCGCTCGCCGTGCGCGAGGTGAAGCCTGAGGATGTGCCGTATCAGATTCGCAAGTATTACACCGCGCCGTGGAGGATCAGTTGCAGCGTACTGTACGAGAACGGCAGGCGGGTAAAAACCCAATGGGTGTTTCGGGACCAGGCGCTGACGGCGCTGTTTGTCGCCGCCATAAGCAATAACGGCTCAGGCTTTATCGAATGGTACGATGATCACGGTTTGCTAGTCGAGGAGCAGCGTCTTGATTCGGACGGCTCCGGTTACTTTATCTCGTATTCTTACACGGACCGTACTTTGCTGAAGGCCGAAGCCCGCCTTGTAGAAGCTGTGCCACAGGAAGACGTGGACGCCGGGGAGAAAGCGGCGGCCAATGACACGGATGAATCGCTACCTGGTATCTCGATTCCAGTGGATGAGGGGAAGGAGCTGCCGGACGAAAACGGCATGACGGAGGCGCTTGTTATGGATGGGTTTATTCCGGACCTGGACGGAAAACCGCTGCCCGTTCCCGAAGATGCCGTCCCTTTCGCCGCAAAACTGGCGCGCAGCCCGGAAGGACCCGCCGCGATACCGGATTTTTTTGTCGCGACAAGCGGCAGGGAAGGCGGTCCGGTTTGGACGGATTTTTACCGCTATACCCGCGCGAAAGGACTGCGTTCCATTGAACGTGTCTTTCACGATCAGAGCAAAACTCCCGAAACGCTTAGATTCCCGCGCTTTGTCGAAGGCGGCCCCACCGATACTGATTTTGTCGAGAGGCCTGAGACCTATACTTCTTCTTTTTTGTCCGATATAACGGGTTTCGCCCCGGCAAAAATTGACTATACTTTTGACAGTAAACGCCGCATCCTGACCGAAACATACCGGGACAAGGAGGACGCCGCTATAGGTGAAATAAAAAATGTATGGACGGATGACCTCCTTGTTTTGGTAAGCTGGAGCTCGCCCGGCGATGAACGTGAGGTAGTGTACGAGTACGACAAGGCGGGCGAACGCACGGGAGAAAAAAATTACCGCAACGGCGCGTTGGAACGCGCCGTTGCGCGGGACGGGGACCGTGAAATCGAAACATTGTTCAAGAACGGCAAGGAAATACTGAGAGCGGTCTGGGTTGACGGCAAAAAGGTATCGGAGGAACGCATCGGCAGGCAGCGTGTGACGAGCCGCTGAACGCCGCCCGCCTGAAATTACACAGTGTCCGGCTTTGTTACCTGAACCGGTACGCGCAAACGTTTTATCGACAGGGCCTTTCCGCCGCCGTCTATGTCGATCAGCACGCCCTGCAATTCACAGCCTTCCCAGGTCTCTTTCGTCCAGTCGGGGATGCCGGAAATATACTCCTTGATGCGGGATTCTGTTCCCGTACCGCCCACCGAATAGAAACTTCCGCTACGGCCTGCGTCCGTGATGACGGCAGTCCCGCCCGGAAGAATGCCTTCATCCGCGGTCTGGACACGGGTATGCGAACCTATCACAGCCGATACCCGGCCCGCGGCCACCGCAAATAAGGTTTGTTTTTCAGCGCTAGTAACGGCATGAAAATCAAGCGCTACAACAGGGGTTTCGGCGCGCAGCTTTTCCAACAGGCCGTCCAAGAAATCAAGCGGATTTTCGGCGCGCATACGACTAAATCCAAACTGTCCCAGCATTACCACGACCGCTATCTTTTGATCGCCCGCCTTGTAATACCGGTAACCCATTCCCGGCGCGCCGCGCGGAAGATTTGCGGGCCGCAGCACGAACAATGTTTTATCAATATTTAACGCTAAATCCTTTTTGTAAAAACAGCAGTCACCCGTTGTAAGCACATCCGCGCCCAATTTATGCAGGTAGACGGCATGACTGTACCCCAACCCGTTGCCGCTCGTCGCGCCATCGCATCCGGCTATTACAAAATCAATTTTTTTTGTTTTTCGCAGATCGTCTATTGTCTTTTTAAAACAGTATATCCCGGCTTTTCCGACGATTTCGGCAACATAGAGCAGCCTCACCTTTTATACAGTCTGCCCGAATCCCACATTCCTATCCGTGCCTCGCTGTCTATGGGCGGTATATCAATGATCGTACCTACTTCAACAAGATCCGGATTATTCCTGTCCGGCAGCTTATCTTTGTTCGCTTCGTAAATTATCGGCCATTTGTAGTAATCGTGATAAAACCAGTAGGCTATGTTCCAAAAGCAGTCTCCAAATTTATCCCATGGCCTTACCGTGTATTTCGCCGGGTTCTTGGGCATATCGTCTATATTAAAATCTTCGCCGGGAGGCGCCGCTACACCGGCAAGGGCTTCCGCTACCAGCAGCGAATTTTCCAGCGCTCCGTCCCAGTCTTCCGCCGTCTGCGCGGTAATGGCCGCATCAAAATAGTCCGACGCTCTCTCGTACTCGGTCGGGTAGAACTTTGGCGCTTCTACCGTTTTTGCCCACGCTATGTGGGAACGCGCCTCGGAAACCGCTTTTAGCGCCCGCTGACGCTTCAACTGCTCCGCTATGTACTGATCCGATAATTCCGCGTTGCGTACCGCTTCGGCGGAATATTCTTCCGACTGTTCGTATTCCCCATCCACTATCGCCAAATTTGCCAGATTTTTCAAACGCAGACTTTCAAGAAAATATTTGTTCCTCCGCAGGCTGTAAGCTATCGTCTGCTCCTCGTCCGCCGGCAAAATTGGCACATTTTCGGTGGTCTCCACCGCCGGCGGTTCCGCGTCCGCGGTGTCCTGTCCGTCCGGCGCCTGGCTATATGCCGCTTGTACGCAAAACAAAGTAACCATAAACAACAAGTTAATTCTTTTTTTCATAACCGTGTTCCTCCCGCGCTTATTCGCAGTGGGTCTAATACCCCCCTAGGGCGGGGAGGTTCATTATTTCATAATAACATTTTCCATGTACAAAGTTAAGGGCCACGCCGGCGTGGTTTTAAATATACCGGGCAGCCAACAGGTCTACATACATGGGTGGATTTATAATTGTCCCGGTTATTTGCCGGGCTTACAATGATTCTTGATATGAAGGGGGCGCTATTTCCATGCCGCCTTCGGCACATAGGGGCCTTCTTGTCGCGCCCCCCTACTTCCAGCCCCGCTATGCGGGTCTTCCAGTACCCCCCAATCCGCCGCCCCCGCCCCCGCCCCCGCCAGCGGGTTTAAAGTCCGCTACGCGGTAGCATACCGTTCGCCCCACCAACACCGCCAGGAGTTTGCGGCAAGCAACGCTCGTTCCCCTTCCTTATAGGGTTAAGCAGGCGGTAAAACGTCAGGCAAAACAGCTTGACGCTGTTTTGTGAAGCAAACTCCGGAAATAACCGGCGTAGCCGGTTATTCGAGTTCGCTAGCGTGTCCAGCGAGTTCGCTAGCGTGTCCAGCGAGTTCGCTAGCGTGTCCAGCGAGTTCGCTAGCGTGTCCAGCGAGTTCGCTAGCGTTCCCGGAGGTACCTCTAGCGTTTCTGGAGGTCCCTCCAGCGTTCCTGGAAACACCTCCAGCGTTTCCAGCGTTTCTGGAAACACCTCCAGCGTTCCCGGAGGTACCTCCAGCGTTCCCGGAGATGTCTCCAGCGTTCCCGGAGATGTCTCCAGCGTTCCCGGAGATGTCTCCAGCGTTCCCGGAGATGTCTCCAGCGTTCCCGGAGACGGCTACAGCGTTCC
>JAITAE010000051.1 GCA_031284295.1 Spirochaetaceae bacterium | reverse complement strand
AAACGACGCTGCCGGTTTGAAAGAATCTCGTAAGCGGCAAGGAGTTTCTGCATATATGCCCGCGCATCTTCCCCGGCAATATCGGGATGATGCTGTTTTGCCTTTTCACGGAACGCATGTTTTATTTCCGCCGCTGAAGCACTTTCATCAACACCAAGAATCTCGTACTGATTATCCAAACCGTTTTCCTAAATACAGTATTTTCTTTACCGCGATTTTTAAAAAGCCTCAAGCACAGGCGCGCCGGAACCTGAAACCGCGGCAGTTACATTGGAAATGAACGGGCCTATCATGTTTCCCGGGCTTTTGACTTTGATAAGGGAGCCCGTTCAGAATCTCCGCGCTTTATACCTAAACATACCTTACAATGAAATATAAGTTCAATATGCCGATATTTAAGCTGTATATGGATACCGGTCTTTAATTTTTCGCCGAGACACGCGGCACAGCATAGAAAAAAAATTCTCAATATGCTATGCTGGCTTGTATAAGCTATGGGAGTTTCTTGGTGCCGACTGTAAAAACATATACGCATTCAGGTTTTATGAGTGTCAAAGTATTACTGCTTGTCTATATTCTGCTCTGCGTATTGACAGTATTTTTTTCGCGGAACCTGTTCTACGAAATATTGATAGGAGGCTGGAAAAATCCGCGCCTGCTGGAATTGGCCGTTTATTTTACCATCCCGATCGTGCTTTTTATCCTGTTAGGCATATATTCGGTAAATGCGGTACGCGATCTGTTGGTAAAAAAACCCTGCAGCCGGTTTCAGTTAAGACTTATCACTAATTTTATTATCATCGTTGTACTGACGGCGCTGCCGGTTGTGTTGATAACGATACAGTCTTTCTATGAGGTCGTACGCTACTGGCCAAATATCAGGGTACAGGAGGCGCTGGCGGACGCCAATGAATTTGCCGTTGATATCTATACATTACGCACGGAAAAGTATGAAATATTTATGAATAGAGTCGATTTTGACGCGTTTCCCGGCCTGTACCGGAATGATGAAACAAAACTGCTCGGAGTCGATAAAAATGATATTGCCGCTATTCAGGATTTTGCGGCCGGCAGGAACGACAACTGGCGCAGTGTTTTTTTTACCGGTCACAGAGAACTTACGCTCGATGTCCCTCCGGCAACGATTCACGGCTTTGTCGCGCAACGTATAATACCGCGAGATACCGACGTGGTGCGCTATGTCGATACGCGAAGGAAAAATATCCTGCGTGTGGTCAGCTTTAATTTGGGTGAAGGTTTCGACGCGGGGAACGAACTTATACGCTCCGAAACCTTGCGTTTTGAAGGAATAAATCAAATTTTCTTTCAAAATAGGGGTTCTTTAGTTTTCTTTTATTACGGCATATTCTTTCTGCCCATACTGCTTATGGTTTTGATAATAGCGTTTGGCTTTACCCAAATCATGACTCAGCCTATAGCCGATCTGGGTGAGGCTACTATGCAGGTGGCAAAAGGTGATTTTAAAATACAGATTCTGACACATCCAAAAGATGAACTTGGCTTGTTAATCAATAACTTTAATGTAATGGTTCAAAATTTGGAAAAAACACGCAACGACCTTGTACGGTCCGAAAAACAATCCATGTGGCAAAGCATGGCGCAGCAGCTTGCCCATGAAATAAAGAATCCGCTCACCCCGATTAAACTTACGGCGGAGCGCGTCCTTCGCCGGTGCCGCAACAATCCCGAAAAAACGAATGAAATATTGGAGAATTCAATGATAGCGATAATTCAGGAGGTCGAAAGTCTTGCGACTCTGCTCGATGAATTTAAAACGCTTGCCCGTCCGATTGAGCCTTCACTCTCAACAACAAATATACGGGACGCTACGGAAGAAATTATCATGCCGTACAAGACATCATGGAGCAAGGTACATTTTGATACGGGCGGTATGTACTCCGGGGTCGAAGTAAAGATGGACAGGAAGCGTCTTTCGCAGATTATAGGCAACCTTGTGATAAACGCGATTGACGCGATGGACGGTGAAGGTAAAATAGAAATCCGTACGGATCTTGTCAATAAACGAAATTGCAGATATTGTAGATTATCAATTCAGGATACGGGTAAAGGTATTGATAAGGAGGTGGCTTCAAAAGTATTGACGCCGTATTTTACTACAAAAGAGTCGGGCACGGGGCTGGGCCTGCCCATAGTTGAACGTATTGTAAATGATCATGGCGGAGGTATATGGTTTAACTCCTCACCGGGTACCGGTACAACATTTTTTATCGATATTCCGGTTAAAGATTAGTTTGTTTATGCTGCGGGGAATAATATCCGGTATTTTGTGCGCGGCATTGCCGGTATGTGGAATGAAAATCATATTTGTTTGAAAATATAGGATTGTATGCATAGTATTTTAGTGATAGATGATGAACGGGCGGTAAGGACCACAATAGCCGAAATCATGGAAGATGAAGGTTATGCCGCGTTTACCGCGGAGGAGGCCGTCCTGGGGCTTGAAATATTGTCACAAAAAGAAATTTCCATCGTTATACTTGACGTGTTGCTGCCAAAGATGGGCGGCATAGAAGCCCTTGAAAAGATACGTGCCCGGTGGCCCGAAATCGAAGTAATAGTAATATCAGGACACGCCAGCATAGATACAGCCGTCAAGGCTGTAAAACTCGGCGCGTTCGATTATCTTGAAAAACCGTTGTCTATAGACAAACTTTCAACCGTTTGCAGAAATGCGATATCCCTTATCAGACTGAGGGAAGAAAACGCCGAACTTAAGCGGAGTGCGGGCAGCGGTATTGAACTGATAGGATGCAGCCCGCAAATTGAACAGATCCGCGGTTTGATACGCCAGGCGGCTGGCAGCGACGCGCGTATACTGATAACCGGCGAGAACGGCAGCGGCAAAGAATTGGTGGCGCGCGCCGTGCATAAACTTTCTTCACGGGCCAACGCGGCCTTTGTCGAAGTAAACTGCGCCGCGATTCCCGACAACCTTATTGAAAGCGAGTTATTCGGACACGAAAAAGGCGCGTTTACGGACGCGGTATCGCGGCGGCGCGGACGTTTTGAACTGGCTTCGGGCGGTACGCTTTTTCTTGACGAAATCGGCGATATGTCGCTTAACGCGCAGGCAAAGGTTCTTAGGGCAATTCAAGAACAAAAAATAGAACGTGTAGGCGGAGAAAAAAGCATAAATGTTGATGTACGCATAGTCGCGGCAACCAACAAAAACCTGGAGGATGCCTGTACCAGGGGCGCTTTCCGTCAGGATTTGTTTTTCAGGTTGAATGTAATACCTATACACATGAGCGCGCTACGTGAAAGAGCTTCCGATATTGAGCCGCTGCTGAATCATTTTTTATGCGAGGCCGGCGCTCGCGCTTTTACATTCGATGACAACGCCCGCGCCTACCTTATGGAATACTCCTGGCCCGGCAATGTACGTGAACTAAAAAATTTGGCGGAGCGCATCGCGGTTCTTTGCGACGACGAACATATCGACCGTGGTATTCTTGAAAATCTGTTCCTGTACAATGGCGGAAAGGCTCAGGACGGCGGCGTATCTTGTCAAAATATTTCTGATAGTGATATATTTGAAACACCGTATAGTCAGGCAAAAGAAATGTTTGAAAGACGCTATCTGGAATATCAGTTGAAAAAAAACGGTTATATAATGTCGCGTACCGCGGATGCTATTGGGATGTATCCGGGCAACCTTCACGCAAAACTGCGGAAATTCGGTATCGAAAAGAAAGTATAGAGGGGATTACCATGAAAGAATTAACGGAAAGGCAGCGGCTTGTATTAAACTTTATTGCGCGCTTCATTGATGAGCACAGTTATCCGCCCACATTCAGACAGATTGCGGATCATTTTAAAATTACGGTAAAAGCCGCCTATGACCATGTTACGGCGCTAAAAAAGAAACAAAAACTCAGGATGCTTGATAAAAGTTCACGTACGATGGAAATTATCGGCAGTGTAAGCGATGATAACGATGACGAACAAAAATGTTTTAAAGATATCCCTATACTTGGTAAAGTTGCCGCTGGCCCGCGCATACTTTCCGAAGAAAACTATTTGGGCAGCATCCGTATCCACCGGTCCATGCTAAAAAAACAAAGACGTTACTTCGCTCTGATTGTATGCGGCGATTCCATGACGGGCGCCGGGGTGATGGACGGCGATACGGTGATAATCGAAAAAAACGAAACCGCAAAAAACGGTGATATTGTTGTGGCAATGATAGATGACGGGTATACGATAAAAAGATTTTTTAAGCGAAATAAAAGCATTAAACTGCAATCCGAAAATCCTGCGTACTACCCTATATACTGTAATGATGTCCGTATAGTAGGGCATCTTGCCTGCGTAATACGCTCTTATTAACGGTTTCAGATGGCAAAGGGTGAAAGTTTTTTGTATTTGGGTCCTGAATTAGGTGAAAAACAGGACGCCATTGAAATAATACGCGGAGAATTAACAAAAAAATACGGCGTTTCCGCTGAAGAAACATCTTTTTATGCCGGTGATACGCCCGCGGTAAATATCACAGCTTTTCTGCTAAACGGTTCGTTGTTTTCCGAAGCCCGCCTGGTATTTGTTAAAAACGCTGAATTATTAAAAAAAAAGGAAGATACGGTAAGCCTCGCGTCTTACCTTAAAAATCCCACCGATAACACTACGCTTATTCTTGTTTCAGACCTTACGAATATTGACCGTGTAATCGAGGGCGCTCTCCCAAAAGACGCAAAGCGCGTCTTTTGGGAATTATACGAAAGCAAAAAGCCAGACTGGGTACGTTCATACTTTCGCCGTGAAGGCTTTTATGTTGACGATGAGGCCGTAAACACCATTCTGGAATTGGTAGAAAACAATACGGACGCGTTGCGGCGCGAATGTTCGCGCTTGATGTTGTTTGCGGGAAATGAAAACGGGAAAAAATGCGTGATAAACGCGTCTGAAATTGAAAAATGGCTTTCGCATACACGCAGTGAATCCGCGTTTACACTGTTTTCCGCGCTTGCCGCCGGCAATCTGTCAAAAAGCATAGAGATAATGAATACGCTTCTTGC
>JAITAE010000033.1 GCA_031284295.1 Spirochaetaceae bacterium | reverse complement strand
CTGAATGATAAAGATGCCGAGGCAAAAGCGCGTTTTAAAAGCACGATCGGGGCGATGGTCAATTACGTGTCGGAACATTTTAGCGCTGAGGAACGGCTGCTCCAGCGTATAAAGTATCCTGCTTATGCCGAGCATAAGCGGGAACATGATAGCTTTGTAAAAAAGGTCCTTGAACAGGTAAAGGATTTCAGTGAGGGCAAAAGCTTTGTTCCAAACAATTTTGTCCGTTACCTAAAAGACTGGATTCTTAGCCATATAGCCATGTCCGACAAACTGTATTCCGAATACATATTCAAGCTAAAAAAAGAAGGCAGACTGTAAAACACCGTCCGCCACGGCCTGCAACCCAGGAGTTTGTTGCACTTCGCGCATAAACCCCAAAAAATCGCCTGCAAAGCGATTTTTACCCTGCAAACTCCTAAAGTATGCTGTTTCCCTTCCTTTATACGGTTAAGTAGACGGTAAAGCGTCAGGCAAAACAGCTTGACGCTGTTTTGTGGCATCAAGTACAAAAAATCCACAAGACAACAGGCTGCTAATATCCAGACATCATTCAAACTGTGGATTTAGTTTTGGAATTTAGCCCGCTCGCCGCTACGCGGCTACCGAGCTATCCGCTATAATAACACCACATGGCGCTACCGCGCCGGGCGGCGTTATTCCGCTTCTATCCCTTGCGCAGATATTCGTGTCCTGAATATGATCTCCGCACGGGAAAACCGGTATTTATATTGCTGTCGGGACACTAGTCCGCGTCACCGATCAGCGGAACGCCTTGGCCGCGGTGGCGGTTGTCGCCGCCTGAAAGCGAATCCAGCAGGAAGTATGTGTAGTCCACAACGCCGGGGCCTCGGTCGGGAACTGGATCGTCCCAGGTGGCGTCATAGAATTTCCACGCATCGTCTATGTACACGTTGTTCCACGCGTGCCCTATGGAACGGGCCGCGACAATTTTTACCGGAATCCCGGCGGCGCGAAGCAACGCGGCTGAAAGATTCGCATAGCCTTCACATACGCCGGTTACGTTTTCTATCACGGAAACCGCGTCCATCTTCCGTGAGCGCCCGCTGTTGCTGAAAGAGGCGCTGTCGTAAGTCAATGTTGACACTATGTAATCGTGGACGGCGCGCGCTTTTTCAGCTTCGCCGGCCTTTTCAAACGTAATGCCGTTAAGCAGGTTGGTAACGATAAAATTATCGCTCTGGACATAGAATGACGGGTATATCCAGCGCGCGTCCCCGTCTACAAAGTTCTCTTCGCGCGTGTTAAAAACCGTAAGCACAAGCGGATCTTCGCTGTAAGAACCGCCGCGCAAGGCCCCCTCCCCCTTGGGCGGTTTTGTGAGCGAAACGCTGTCAAACGGAAATATTTCCACCTTGTACTCGCCTGAGCCAAACGGCAGCCATATCCTTTGGCTAAAATTATTTTTTACGATATACCACGATTCAAGTTTTGGCGTCTTTGACGCTTGTTTTTTGCCGCCCGGCGCGCCTGCGGGCGGTGCGCCCGCCGAATCTATTTTTGTTACAGCGACACGCGCATAATTCTGACTCTTCGGCTTGTTGACGCTGCCTTCCAGCAGAAAGAAACCGTCCGCTTCAAAAACGGCGTATTGCGGATTCGTTATACGCAGACTGTCCCGCGCTTCTATCGCGGGGGCATCGTCCCTTTTACCCGTATACCCCTGATATGTTTTACCCGTTCCAGAATACGTGTAAGACTTTTTAAGATAATCCTCAGGATGAACCGTAATGCGTCCGCTTACGGCCTTAAGATCGCCCAGCGCGGCGCTTACGGTAAATGTCCCTTCTCCGGGCGGAGTCCAAAAACCGTTGCCATCCAGCGTCCCGCCGCTTGCGGAAAACGAAACATTCCCGTTATCATCACGCACGCTGCCATCGGCGCGGAGGGTTTTTGTGGTAAACCGTAATTTGTACAGACCTTCGGCATTTACGAACGTATCCTGAGTTCCCCGCGGAAAAAGCAAAAGTTCAACCCCTACATCGTGAACTATCGTAACATCGTCAAGAAAAACGGCGTTGTAGCCATTTGTAACAAACGCGCCCTTCGCGTTCAGCGTTTCAAATTTTATGCTGTGCCGTCCGGCGGAGAGTGGTATCGTTGCTTTCAACCAGGAACTATTCACCCCCTCGAAAGACGCCTTCCGGTCCTCATCTACATAAACATTGAATAATTGCCCGGCTTTTACGCTGATCTCTGTGCGGTAGCGAAAGCTCATCACCGAATCAACAGGCGCCTCAATTTCTGAAAGCGTAAATTCCGTCGCTCCTTTTTTGGATGCGTTTAGTTTTATAAACGGCGTATCGTTTTCAAAATGAGGCAGATCCGCCTTTTTTACCTCTGCCGGCGCGTTGCTAAGCACGGCGCCACCCTGCCACACTTCGCTATTCGCCATAGAAAAACCGTCATCAAATGTTTCGCTAAAAACAAAAAAGTTTGCGTCCCGCGAATGGATGGGCGCTATCGCCGCAAAAATGCTCAAAACGATTAAAAAATAATTTTTCATCATCACCCCCGCGCCATA
>JAITAE010000183.1 GCA_031284295.1 Spirochaetaceae bacterium | reverse complement strand
TGGAAATAGCGCCCCCCTTCATCTGTTGGATGACAATTCGGGGGCGAAGTAGCTTATCAGTATGTCCGCGCCGGCGCGGAAGACGCTTACGGCGGTTTCGTAGACTATCGCGGCCTCGTCTATGAGGCCGGCGGCGGCGGCGGCTTTTATCATCGCGTACTCGCCTGAGACGCTGTACGCCGCTACCGGGACATCAACCAGGCGCGATACCGTCTGTATCACGTCAAGGTAGGACAGGGCGGGCTTCACCATCACGATGTCCGCTCCTTCCTCGATGTCGGCCAGCGCTTCTTTGCGCGCCTCCTTTTTGTTGTGATAGTCCATCTGGTAACTCTTGCGGTCGCCTGTGGCCGGGGCGGAGTCCGCGGCGCTTCGGAACGGGCCGTAGAACGCGGAGGCGTACTTCGCTGAGTACGCCATGATGGGGATGTGTTGAAAATCCCGCGCGTCTAGGGCTAGGCGGATTGCGCGGACTCTGCCGTCCATCATATCGCTGGGCGCTATCATGTCCGCGCCGGCGGCGGCTTGCGAGAGGGCTATCCTGGCGAGGCTTTCCAGCGTTTTGTCGTTGTCTACGTCCCCGCCGCGCAGGATGCCGCAGTGGCCGTGGCTCGTGTACTCGCACATGCAGAGGTCGGTAACGCAGTAAACGGCCTCGCGGTAGCGTTGTTTCGTCAGGCGCAGCGCCTGCTGGATAACGCCGTCCCCGGAGTACGCGCCGCTTCCCTCCTCGTCTTTTGTTGACGGGATGCCGAACATGATGATCTTGTTCACCCCCGTTTCAAGAAGTCTGTCGTAAAGCTCAGGGAGCCTGTCCGGGCTCCAGTGGTACTGGCCGGGCATCGAGCATATTTCCGCTTTGATGCCGCGGCCCTCTTTGATGAAGACGGGGTATATCAGGCTTGAGGCTGAAATACGGGTTTCGCGGACGGCTTCCCGCAGCGTCCTGTTGTAACGCAGGCGGCGCGGTCTTTTAAGAATTTCCATTTGTTACCTCCATAAGAGTTTGTATCATATCTTCCAGCGTGGCGTTTTTCGCGGTAACAACGTCAAAACCGGCGTTGAGCGCGGCGTCCGCCGTCTGCCGCCCTATGCAGAGCGCCCGCAGTCCTTCCTGTTGCAACGCCGCCGTCCGCTCCTGTCCCGCTGTCTGGACGAAGCCGCTCACGGTGGACGCGCTGGTGAATGTGAGCCAGTCCAGCCCCTCCGTCAGCAGTTCTATGAAGAAGGGGTCGTCCCTATGGGGGGGCGGGGCGGCATCGTATACCGGGATGTCGAGAAAGCTGATTCCGGCGGCTGAAAGCGCGTCCGTTATGTCGTTTCCGGCGATTTTTGAGCGCGGCAGAATCACGGGCGCGGGATGGCCGCCCCTGCCGATAGTCTCCGCGAGGAGCCGCCCAAGCGCCTGCCCGCTGTATGTTTCCGGCACAAGGTCGGCGATGATTCCACGCGCGGCAAGTTCCGCCGCCGTGGTTTTCCCTATCGCGGCAAACCGGCAGGACGCGAGGGCGCGTATGTCCTTCCCGTACTTCAGCAGTTTATCAAAAAAAACTTCGACTCCCGCCGGACTGGTAAACGCGAACCACTCTCCGCCGCTCAGGGACGAAAGCGCGTTTTCAAGGCGGGGCGTATCCGCTATGGCGGTTGTCCGTATGGATGGAATTTCAATCACTTCCGCGCCGGCATCGGCAAGAAGCGCGGAAAGTTTGGCCTGCCGCGAGGCAGGCCGCGTTACGCCTATACGCAGCCCAGAAAACGGCTTTTTTTCAAACCACGAGAGCCGCCCGGAAAGTCCGCAGACTTCGCCCACAACGGTAACGGCGGGAGATTTTATCCCTGCCGATAGCGCGTCTTCATGCAAGCGCGCTATCGTGGAGACGACTTTTTTCTGCTTTGCCGTCGTGCCTTGTTCGATTATCGCGGCGGGCGTATCCGGCCTCATTCCCGCTTCGAGCAGTCCCTTGCTGATGCTTTCAAGCGCCGACATTCCCATCAAAAAAATGATGGTTCCGCCGCCCTTTGCGAGGGCGCTGTAATCTAGGCCGGTCGAGCCGTCTTTTAGGCGGGCGCTCACGATACGCGCCTGCGAACAGAAAGAGCGGTGTGTCGCGGGTATGCCGGCGAAGGCGGGGACGGCAAGCGCGGATGTTACGCCGGGTATCACTTCAAACTGAATTCCCGCCCGGCATAAAAGCTCAAGCTCCTCGCCGCCACGGGCGAACAGAAACGGGTCGCCGCCCTTGAGCCGCGCAGCCTTCTTTCCGGCGGCGGCCTCTTTTAGGAGCAGGCTGTTTATTTCCTGCTGGCGGAGGGTGTGGCTGCCCGCTCTTTTACCCACATAAACCGTTTTTGTGTCCGCCGGAATCCGCGCTATCACGCCGCGTCCGGCAAGATTGTCGTACAGAACGATGTCAGCCTCGTCCAGCGCCCGCTTCGCCTTGAAGGTCAAAAGTCCCGGATCGCCCGGCCCCGCGCCGATGAGCGTAACCTTGCCTTTCTTTACCACCGCCGTCCCGTGATAATCCGTCAAAAGTTTTACCGCGAGTTCTTTTCCCAGTTCCCCGGATTCGGTGATTGGGCCGGAAACGGCTCCGGTAACGATTTTTGAGCCATCGCAGTCCGCGTAAAGGCCGCGCAGCGTCATCGAGCCGCCCGATATTTCGGCGTAGGCAGCTATCGGAGCGCCGCAGCCGCCGTCGAGTGTGCGGATGAAGGCGCGTTCGGCGAAAGCCGCGGCGCGGCTTTCGCCGTCGTCAATCACCGCGAAATACTCATCGCCTGCCGTTTCTTTCGCGCATACGGCTATTATACCCTGTCCCGCCGCCGGAATAATTTCATCAACGCCGAAAAACCGGTTTATCCTGTGCGGAAGGCGCAGGCGTATCAACGAAGCGGCGGCAAGGATTAACGCGCCGTACTCGCCCTCGTCCAGCTTTTTAAGTCGCGTCAAAACATTACCGCGTACAGATTTTATTTCCCAGCCGGGGAACAGTTTTTGAGCCTGACTCTTCCGCCTGCCGCCCGAACAGCCAAGCGGTTTTGACATATCCGCGTTTGATATTCCGGGCGGCAGCACGAGCGCGTCCCGCGGGTCATCGCGGCGCAGAAAAGATTTTATCACGATGCCCTTTTCAACAAAGGCGGGAATGTCTTTAAGGCTGTGAACCGCGGCGTCAATTTTTCCGTCAAGCAGCGCCCTGTCTAGTTCTTTGATAAAAAGACCTTTTCCACCTATGCCGTCCAGCGGCCTGTCGAGAATCATGTCGCCGCGCGTCTTCATCGTGATTATTTTTACCGCCATATTACAGTCGAATTGTTTTATTTTTTCCGCGGCGCTTTCCGCCTGAATCACGGCGAGGGCGCTTTCGCGGCTGCCTATACGAATTACATTTTCCAAATCACGCGCCATCCTCTAAAAATGTTCTTATTCTACGCGCCGCGCCGCTCACCGCCCTGTGATTCCGCCCGTCCGATGTTATGCCTATTGTCAAATCATCCGCTCCGATAAGGGCGGGAAAGTAAAATGTGGATTCTTCTCTGCGGTCGGCGACAGATACGGGGATGTTCCTTGACTTACATTCGGCGGCTATCAGGTGATTTACCGCACGGTCGCAGGTTGCGGCTATTACAAAATCGGCGGCGGTATTGTCCGGGGCGCAGTCGCCCTCACGGTAAATATCCTGCCGCAGTTTTACACGCCCATCCTGTATATTTTTTATTTCCTCGCGTATTTCAGGCGCGATAATTTCTATCAGGCAGTCGAAACGCAGCAGTGTCCTAAGGCGGCGCAGCGCAACAGTTCCCGCGCCCACGATAACAAATTTCTTGTTTGTAATATTTTGAAACACGGGAAAGAATTTTTTTTTCGCGCCGTCCGCCGGAACGGTAAGCCGCCCGCCGTTTTCCATGCCGACAGCCGTAGATCGCGTTTGCTGTCCGGCGGAATCTTTTAAAGGCAGGCCGAAAACAATGCTGATGATCGCGTCCGCGTCAAGGCCGCAGTCCTCTTTTGGAGGACGAACCACAAGGACGCGGCAGTTTTCGGCAAGGGCGGCGTTCATCTTTTCCAAAAAGCCGCCTTCCGCACCTGTTTCCTTGCTTACAAGCCACGAAGCGTTTATTTGGCGGATAACGGCGCGGTTCAGTTCCCGCGAAAACGGCCCCTGCATCGCGATAATATTTTTTGCCGCGATTCCGGCTTCCCGGCAGAGAGCCAGACTTTCATCCAGCGGTAGGACTCGCGGATAAACACGTTCCGCAAACTCCCCGCCCTGAAAACAGCGCAGTTCCTTTGAGCCTGTAGTCAAAAATATATTTCCGGTTTTGTCTTTCAAAAAAACGGCGGCATCCTTAACGCTGTCAACATAAAATATATCGAGGGAAGCGGGCGGCTCTACCGATGTCCGCCTGAGTAAACGCAGATATTTACAGCCTGAGTTTTCACAAACCGCCTTTATATTTTTTGTAACGGTTTCAGCAAACGGATGTGTACAGTCGATAACAAAATCCGGCTTATAGAGCGTTATTTCGTTTAGCATTTCCTGTTCGTTCAACCTGCCGCTGTGTACTACAATATTTTTTTTGCCGCGGGCGTTCTGTTTATCAAATCCGTTTTCATTTTTTATAACGTGAATTCTATGATGTCTTTTTGGGGGGGAAGCCTCCCCCCTAACTACAGCCCTCCGGCTTGCTTCGCAAGCCTCCCGTGCTTCCGTTACCCCCCTCAACGGGGGCAGCCGTAATTTGTTAATCAGCCCCCGTAACGCCCCCGCATACCGGCCTGTTCCGTGGCCCCCGCCGGAAAGCGGTTTTTCAAACTGCCGCGCCTCATTTTTTATAATTTCCGCGCCGTATTCAGTCGCGCAAAAAATATGGGCGTTTATTTCGATGCTTTTTTTTTCAGCCTGTTCCAGCAGCGAAACGATGAATTTTTTACCGTCTCCCGTACCGGCGAAAATAAAAACCGTCATACCGGGGCTTCCGCCTGAAGCTCGTACCCCCGGCGCGTTACCATCTTTCCGTTGATCAGCGCCGTGTCATCGTTGCCGACAAACACCGTCGTAAACATATCAACTTCCGTATCGCGCAATTCCGCCAGCTTCAGAATCCGGCATTCTTCACCGCAACGGCCCACGGCGCGCGCGATGCCGCAGACTGTTTCCGGGGAACGTTCCTGTAAAATAATCGAACAGGCCTTGTGGAGATGGCCGGAGCGCCTTGCGCTGGACGGGTTGTACAAACATATTACAAAGCCGCCCGCCGCCGCCGCGAAGAGCCGCTTTTCGATCACATTCCACGGCGTTAAAAGGTCCGAAAGGCTTATCACGGCAAAATCATTCGTCAGCGGGGAGCCGAGCGTGGCCGCCCCCGACAGCGCCGCCGTGATTCCCGGCACGATGACTATTTCAACCGCCGGATACAGGCCGGAAAGCTCAAGGCAGACCGCCGCCATGCCGTAAACTCCGGCATCCCCGGAACATACAAGCGCCGTGTTTTCACCCGCCGCCGCCTTTTCCAGCGCGAATATACAGCGTTCCCGTTCTTTCCGCATCGGCGTTGAAAAACATTCCTTGCCCGCGCTTAAGTCTTTTACCAGATCGAGGTAGAGCGGGTAACCGGCGATTACGGCGGAATCGGCAAGCGCGGCGCGGGCTTCCCCGCTTAAATACTTGTTGTCGCCCGGCCCTATCCCCACAACGTAAAGTTTCATGCCCGTTCCCTGTCCGCTTGAATTTCGGCGGCTGACGATCTGAGCAGCGCCGCGAAACAGTCAGTCCAGAGCGCGGCGTCAAGGTTGTCGCGCAGGCCGAACAACAGCTTGTCCATGACTTTTCCCGCCGCATGAGTTATCGCGCCGTTTAAGCGTTCTTCCGCCATTTTGTCGCGGGCGCAGTTTTTAACCGTGGTTTTAAGCCGCCGCGCAATATCGCCGGCAGCCTCGTTTCGCACAGCCATTATCGTTTCAATATTCACGCGGAACGCGCTCCATTCAATAAAAGACGACATTTCCTCGTCAATTATTTGTTTTATTTTGTCTAAGCCGGCGGGATTGCCGGCGGGACTGTCCCGCCCGGGACACTGTTTGTTGATTTCGTCAATGTCAAAGAGTTTAACGCCGTTGATTTCTTTTAGCCGCGGGTCAATATCGCGCGGCATTGCTAAATCCAAAAACATCCGCTCTTTCCCGTCATTGAGCCGCTTCACCGCCTCGTCATAAGTGATAGTGTGGTGAGGACTGACTGTCGCGCTTATCACAATTTGATAACCGGCGAGAACCGGATAACGCTCGTCATAATCTATCACATTGACATTTCCCGGCAGCACGGTTTTACCGCGTTTATGCTGCCGCAGTGTTATCGTAACGCGGGCGCCGGCGCGGGAAAAAAGCTCCGCGCAGAGCCTTCCGATTACGCCGCTTCCAATCACGAGGCACGGCGCGCCTTGTATGTTTACGCCGTTTTCGCGCGCAAAGTCCAGAGCGGCGGAGGATACGGAAACATCGGCGCGCGCTATCGCGGTCTCTGTCCTGACACGCTTTGCCGCCGCTATCGCGCTTTGAAACAGCCGTTGTAGTACAGGCAGGGCGCTGCCGGCCTCCCGCGCCGCTTCTAGCGCCTCTTTTACCTGCGAAAGTATCTGATTTTCGCCCCTTATCTGCGATTTTAAGCCGCCTGAAAGGTAAAAAAGATGTTCAACCGCCTCCCTGCCGGCGCGGTTTACAAAAATATTTTTGCAATCATCGTACAAAACATTTTTCAGTTCGCTCAAAACCCGGGCAGGACGGGGACAGTCCCCGTTTTCGGCGCAGAGCCAGAGTTCCGTCCGGTTACATGTTGCTATTATCACGCACCCCGTCCCCGCGTACCGCTCGCGCACACTGCTCAACGCGGCGGCTCTGGCGGCGGCTGTAAACGTAAACCTCTCGCGTTCTTCAACGCCGGCCCTCGTGTAATCTATGCCCGCCATTCGGAT